>NZ_JBMFWJ010000024.1:13436-36631 GCF_049965395.1 Acidibrevibacterium sp. | reverse complement strand
CGCTGTGGCGTTGCGCCGATGGCCTTGCGGCGTGATCAGTTCTGCGTCGCGCCACCCGCCGCCGGCGCCGGCGCGGCGTTCGCCGCCGGAGCGGCCTTCTTGGTCGACTTCTTGTGCGCGGATTTCTTCATCTTGTGATGCTCATTCGGAGCCTTCTGGTCGGTCTGACCCTCGGTGCCCTGAGCCTTCTGGTCACCCTGCGCGAAGGCCGGTCCGGCGAGGAGCAGGACGGCGGCCAACGCAACCACGAAACGCTTCATACTTATTCTCCTTGGTGTCGCTCGCGACGAATCTAAGTTGCCCGGCACGATGCGCCGGCCCGCAACCGCTAATCATTCCGCCCGCCTGCGGTCAAGCCCTTAGCCGGCCTCAACTGCTATGCGAAATGATTCGATCGCGAACTCGACGTCCGCGCGCGTGACGTCGAGATGCAACCCGGCCCGCCCGCGACCGCGCCCGAAGACGCTGATGAGGACGCCGCGGGCGTGCAGTCGTGCCGCCAGCGTCTCGATCGGAAGACCGTTGGTGAGTTCGAAAAACACCAGATTAGTCTCCGGCCTTTCCACCGCGAGACCCGGAATCGTCGCTAGCCCCTCGGCAAGGCGGGCAGCATTGGCATGGTCCTCGGCAAGCCGCGCGACATGGTGATCGAGCGCATGAAGACAGCCGGCGGCAGCGATGCCGCCCTGGCGGAAGGCGCCGCCGAGTCGCTGCTTCCAACGCCAGGCAGCGTCGATGAACGCCGCATCGCCCGCGAGAACGGCACCGATCGGCGCGCCCAACCCCTTTGTGAAATCGAGCCAGACGCTATCGAACGGCGCCGCCATGTCGGCGGCCGCAATGCCGCTCGCCACCACCGCATTCAGAAGCCGCGCCCCGTCCATGTGGGTTTTCAAGCCGTGGCGATGGGCGAGGTCGGCGACCGCCGCCAGCGCGGCTTGCGGCCAGACACTGCCGCCGCCGAAATTCGCGGTCTGTTCGACGGCGAGCAAAGTCTGTGGCGCGGCATAGCGATAGCCACGTGGCGTCAGCGCCGCCTCCAGGGTGGCGGCATCGAACATGCCGCGCGCGCCGGGAAGGCCGACAACCCGCGCCCCGGCGAGCGCCCAGGGGGCGCCGCCCTCGCTGGTCGCGATATGGGACATCTCGTGGGCGAGAATTTCGTCGCCAGGGCGGCAATGGGTGAGAATAGCGATCTCGTTGCACATCGTGCCCGAGGGCAGGAACATCGCCGCTTCCTTGCCCAAAAGCGCCGCCATGCGGGCGCAAAGGGCGTTGATCGTCGGATCCTCGCCGCGCTGCTCGTCACCAACCTCGGCCGCTGCCATCGCCGCCCGCATCGCCGCCGTCGGGCGCGATTGGGTGTCTGAAAACAGGTTCACCCTGACCGGCGGCAAAGCCGGATCGGGCAAAGGCGGGGCGAGCGCCATCAGGGTTTCGCCGCGGTGACGAGCGGCGAGGCCGGGTTTTGCCGCGCCGGCGGGCCATAGACCTCACCCGCGCGCTTGAGGAACGCGTTCACCATGCGCCGCACCGCCTCATTGAACACGACGCCGATGGCGGCCTGCAGAATCCGCGAACGGAATTCGAAATCGACGAAGAAATCGACATGTGTTCCCCTCGGGTCGGGCGCGAAACGCCACTGATTGTTGAGATAGCGGAAGGGGCCGTTTTCATACCGCACGCGGATGAGCGTGGGTCGCTCAAGCGCGACGCGGCTGGTAAAACTTTCGCGAAACGGGCCGAAGCCGATGGTGAGATCGGCGACCACCTCGGCGTCACTCTGGGCCCGCACCCGGGCGCCGATGCACCAGGGCAGAAATTCGGGATATTTGCCGATATCGGCGACGAGATCGAAAAGCTGCTCCGGCCGATAGCCAACCACCCGGCGCTCGGCATGGGTCGGCATCGCTAGGCCGCGCAGCCTGCGCTGCGCGCGGCGCGGAGGGCGGCGAAATCGGCGTCGGCGTGATAGGAACTCCTTGTCAGCGGCGAGGCGGCGACCATGGCGAAACCGCGGGCGCGGGCGAGCGCCGCGTAGTCTGCGAATTCCTCGGGTGGGACGAAGCGCTCGACCGCGGCATGCTTGACGGTCGGCTGCAGATATTGGCCGAGGGTCAGGAAATCGACCCCGGCGATGCGCAGATCATCCATCACCTGCATCACCTCGGCGCGGCTTTCGCCCAAGCCCAGCATCAGGCCGGATTTGGTGAATATCGCCGGATCATGTGCCTTGACCTGGTCGAGCAGGCGGAGTGACTGGTAATAGCGTGCCCCGGGACGGATCGCGGGGTAGAGCCTGGGGACGGTTTCGAGATTATGGTTGAAGACGTCGGGGCGCGCTTGCGCGACCTGCCGCCAGGCCTCGCCCTTGCGCAGGAAATCGGGGGTCAGCACCTCGATCGTGGTGCCGGCGGCGCGGGCGCGAACGGCCTCGATGACGACGGCGAAATGCGCGGCACCGCCATCGGCGAGATCGTCACGATCGACGGACGTGATAACGACATGACGCAGACCGAGCCGCGCAACCGCGTCCGCGACGCGCGCCGGCTCATCGCCATCGAGCGGCGCCGGCTGGCCGGTGCGGACATTACAGAAACCGCAGGCGCGGGTGCAGGTATCGCCCATGATCATCATCGTCGCATGGCGGACCGACCAGCATTCCCCGATATTCGGGCAAGCGGCCTCCTCGCACACCGTGTGCAAGCGGTTTTCCGCGAGCAGCGCGCGGGTTTCGTGATAGACCGGATGGGTCGGCGCCTTGACCCGGATCCAGGCGGGTTTGCGCGCGATCGGGTTATCCGGCCGGTGGGCTTTCTCGGGATGGCGCGGGCCCGGCGCCGCAACCGCGCCGCCCCGCCGATGATCGATCACAACGCGCATGGCTCTCGCTCTCGCTGTTGCCGCCCGGCGGACCAGACGGCTTCACCGGAGAAGTAATCGCTCACCGCGCTCTCTGCAACGCGGCGGCCGCCGGCTTGCGGATCATGACGCCGTCCCCTAAACTCATGACAGGACTCTCGTCGAAATAGTGATCCGCGGGGCATCTGCACGCCTAAGGAGTAACGGCCATGACGAGCCGATCCGCGACCGCCGAAACCGAGCCGGCTCCGGTCCCGCGCGAACATGTCCGTCGCGCGCTCGCCCCCTATCTCGCCCTTGCCCCAGGGCGGGCGCTCGCCGATTTCCTGATCGATTATGCATGTTACGTCGCGGCCATCGCCGGCGTGCTGTTCGCGCCCTGGCTCGCTGCGAAAATTCTTTGCAGCCTCGTCGCCGGCATCAAGATCGCCAATCTCGGCACACTCGGCCATGACGCGGCGCACGGCAATCTTTTCCGCCGCCGATGGCAGAACCGCCTGGTCGGCGTTCTGGCCTTTCTTCCCGGCCTCTATAATTTCCGCCTCTGGCTTTACGATCATCACAACATCCACCACATCGTGACGAACGGCGAGCATTGGGATGCTTGGAAGCCGTTCTCGAAAGCGGAATATGATGCCCTGCCGCGTTTTCGCCGCTGGCGCGAGCATCTCTATCGCATGCCGTTCGGGCTGGGCTTTGCGCCCTATTACATCATCGAACGTTGGTGGGTCATGCGGTTCTTCCCGCGCGCATCCTTTCTGCCGGCGCGCTTCATGGCCTCGGCCTGGTGGTATTTCGCGCTTCTCGTGGTCTATCTCGGCGGATTTCTGGCTTTGCTCGCCTGCGCGCCGCTCTATTCCTCGACCGGCACCGCAACCGCCCTCATCCTCGGTTTCGCGCTGCCGTTCTATGTCTGGCAGACGCTGTTTTCCTTCTCCTCCCTGGTCAACCACACCCACCCCGACATTCCCTGGTTCAACGGCCCGATCGACCGCAAAAACGCCGTGCCGATGGAACAGATCTCGCTCCATCTCGCCTTTCCCTATTGGTTCGCCCTTTTTGTCCATTTCGTTTACGAGCATCCCGTGCATCACGTGATGCCGCGCATCCCCTATCATCGGCTCTGGGCCGCTCAGCACCATTTAAAAGAGATCGCCCCGCACGATTCCGTGCGTCAGGATTTTTCCTTCGCCTGGCTCAACGACATGCTGCGCCGCTGCAAGCTCTATGATTACGAGCGCAATCGCTGGCTCGATTTCGAGGGCCGGCCGACGGCCGCCTCTCCGCTCAGCGCCGCGCGGCGGGCGGCGGTGGCACGCGGCCGCGGCATGACGGCGCGTGCTGAAGGAGTAATGGCATGACGAGCCGATCCGCGACCGCTGAAACCGAGCCGGCTCCGGTCCCGCGCGAACATGTCCGCCGCGCGCTCGCCCCCTATCTCGCCCTCGCCCCGGGGCGGGCGCTCGCCGATTTCCTGATCGATTATGCGTGTTACGGCGCGGCCATCGCCGGCGTGCTGTTCGCGCCCTGGCTCGCCGCGAAAATTCTTTGCAGCCTCGTCGCCGGCATCAAGATCGCCAATCTCGGCACACTCGGCCATGACGCGGCGCACGGCAATCTTTTCCGCCGCCGATGGCAGAACCGCCTGGTCGGCGTTCTGGCCTTTCTTCCCGGCCTCTATAATTATCAGCTCTGGATTTATGATCATCATCAAGTCCACCACCCGTTCAACAATGGCCGCCACCGGGATTCATGGACTCCCCTCTCGAAAGCGGAATACGACGCCCTGCCGCGTTTTCGCCGCTGGCGCGAACGTCTCTATCGCATGCCGTTCGGGCTGGGCTTTGCGCCCTATTACATCATCGAACGCTGGTGGGTGGTGCGGTTCTTCCCGCGCGCATCCTTGCTGCCGGCGCGCTTCATGGCCTCGGCCTGGTGGTATTTCGCGCTGCTCGTGGTCTATCTCAGCGGATTTCTGGCTTTGCTCGCCTGCGCGCCGCTCTATTCCTCGACCGGCACCGCAACCGCCCTCATCCTCGGCTTCGCGCTGCCGTTCTATGTCTGGCAGACGCTGTTTGCCTTCTCCGTCCTGGTCCACCACACCCACCCCGACATTCCCTGGTTTGACGGCGCCGTCGACCGCAAGGACACCGTGCCGATGGAGCAGATCTCGCTCCATCTCGCCTTCCCCTATTGGTTCTCCTTTCTGGTCCACTTCATTTGCGAGCATCCGGTGCATCACGTGATGCCGCGCATCCCCTATCATCAGCTTTACGCGGCGCAGCGGCGGCTGAATGACGTGTCGTCCGAGCTGATCGTCTATCAGCGTTTTTCCTTCGCCTGGCTCAACGACATGCTGCGCCGCTGCAAGCTCTATGATTACGAACGCAATTGCTGGATCGACTATGATGGCCGGCCGACGGCCGCCTCTCCGGTCACTGACGCGCTGCGGACGGCGATGGCGCGCAGTCGCGGCACCATGTATGTTCCGCCGCATGGCGCCACGGCGCCAGCGGCGTAGTGCTGCCGGCGCGGAGAAAACCCTACCCGAGACGCAACCACAAGACGAAATGGCGGGATTTGCCCGCCCGCGTGACAAGACGAAGGCAACCCTCTAGAGAATAGCGAGAATTCTATCTCTGGGAGGAAGGTATCAATGTTCAACCAGCTATTGACGCCGGTGGCGGGAAGTTTGCCGCTTTCCTTCGTGATCGCGGCCTTGCCGATCGCCGTCGTACTCGCGCTGCTCGGCGTCGCGCAGCGTCCGGCGTGGCAATCCTCGCTCGCCGGGCTGATCGTTGGCCTCGTCATCGCGATCGGGGTCTGGCAAATGCCGGCCGGACTAGCCTTCGATTCGGTCGCTAACGGTATCGTCTTTGCCGTCTGGCCGGTGATGTGGATCGTCTTCACCGCCCTTCTGCTCTATAATATCGCGGTGGCCGCCGGGCGCTTCGATGCGTTCCGCGATTGGGTCTTAGAGCATCTCCCCAATGACCGCCGGGTCATCCTGGTGGTGGTGGCGTTTTGTTTCGGCGCCCTGCTCGAAGGCATCGCCGGGTTCGGAACCCCGGTCGCGATCACCTCTTCCCTCCTGATCATGGTCGGCTTCAGGCCACTCGAGGCGCTCACCTATACGCTGATTTTCAACACCGCGCCGGTTGCCTTCGGCGCGCTCGGCGTTCCCATCACCGTGCTCGGCGCGGTGACGCACCTGCCGGCGTTGCCGCTCGGGCAGATGGTCGGGCGGCAATTGCCGTTCTTCGCCTTCATGCTGCCCTTCTACGTCATGGCGCTTTATGGCGGGCGGCGCTCGCTCGCCGCGGTCTGGCCGATGCTGCTCATCGCTGGCGGCAGTTTCGCCCTCACCCAGTTCGTCGTCTCCAATTACGTCAATTATGCCCTGACCGACGTGCTGTCCTCGCTGGTTTCGCTCATCATCACCGTCAGCTTCCTCAAACTCTGGCGGCCGGCGCATGATCCCGCTTACGCCGTTGCCAGTGACATCCGCGAGGGCGCCCGCCACGAGACGCTGAGCCCGTGGTCGGCCTGGCTCCCTTGGGTGCTGGTCTCGGTCGTGGTGATCGTCTGGACGATCCTGAAAATCTTCCTGATCGGCGATACGAAAATCGCCTGGCCGGGTTTGCACAAGGCGGTGTTCATCACCCTCTATAAGACGCCCTATGCCGCGATCTGGGATTTCCAGCCGCTCGGCACCGGCACCGCGATCCTGCTCGCCGCCGTGATCGCGGCGGCGCTGATGGGGGTCGGGCCCGCTGGCTTCCTCAAGGCGATCGGCGATACCTGGCGCCAGACCAGGATCGCCATCCTGACCGTCGCCCTCATCGTCGGCCTCGCCTTCTTGATGAATTATTCCGGCATGACTTATACGCTCGGCCTCGGGGTTGCCTCGCTCGGTATCCTGTTCCCGCTGGTCTCGCCATTTCTCGGCTGGGTCGCGGTGTTCCTCTCGGGGAGCGACACCTCGGGTAACGCCCTGTTCGGCAATCTTCAGGTGGTGGCGGCGAACCAGCTTCAGCTCAACCCGGTGCTGATCGCCGCGACCAATTCCTCGGGCGGCGTCATGGGCAAGATGATCTCGCCGCAGAACATCGCGACCGGGGTTTCGACCACTGAACTCAAGGGCCAGGAGGGGGTGGTCTTCGCCCGCACCTTCATCCACAGCATCATCATGACGATCTTGCTCGGCCTGCTGGTGCTGGTGCAGCAATATATCATCCCCGGGATCATCCCGACGCCTTGAGACGAGCAGACCCGGCTTCCGGGGGACGAGCGGCGTCCCCCGGAGGCCGCGGCCCTGGCGGCCGCATCGCCGCCTAATCGGATATCACGACACGCAACGAAGAGGATTTTCTTACGACGACGAAATAAATAAATGATGGGACGCCGCTGACGCGATAAAAACGCAAAAATCTTGTCCGGGGGGATGTCGTCCATGTTCAACCAGCCCTTGACGCCGGTGGCGGGGAATCTGCCGCTCTCTTTCGTCATCGCCGCCTTGCCGATCGTCATCGTGCTGGTGTTGCTCGGCATCGCGCAGCGCCCCGCTTGGCAAGCTTCCCTCGCCGGGCTCATCGTCGGCCTCGCCATCGCGCTCGGCGTCTGGCGTTTCCCCGCCGGCCTCGCGTTCGCCGCGGTCACCAACGGCGCCGCTTTCGCGTTGCTTCCGGTGATCTGGATCGTCGTCAACGCGCTTTTGCTTTATCATCTCGCCGCCGCCGCCGGGCGCATCGATGCGTTTCGCGACTGGATCCTGGTGCATCTCCCCGATGATCGCCGGAGTGTTCTGGTGGTGGTCGCGTTCTGCTTCGGCGCCCTGCTCGAAGGCATCGCCGGCGGCGGGACGCCGGTTGCGATCACCAGTTCGCTCCTCATCATGGTCGGCTTCCGGCCGCTCGAGGCGCTCACCTATACGCTCATTTTCAACACGACCCCGGTCGCCTTCGGCGGATTTGGCGTCCCGATCACCGTGCTCGGCGCGGTGACCAATCTCCCCACCGTCGTGCTCGGACAGGCGGTCGGACGGCAATTGCCGGTCTTTTCCTTCATCTTGCCGTTTTACGTTGTCGCGCTTTATGGCGGGCGGCGTTCGCTCGCCGCGGTCTGGCCGATGCTGCTCATCGCTGGCGGCAGTTTCGCCCTCACCCAGTTCGTCGTCTCCAATTACGTCAATTATGCCCTGACCGACGTGCTGTCCTCGCTGGTTTCGCTCATCGTCACCGTCGGCTTCCTCAAAATCTGGCGGCCGGCGCACGATCCCGACTACGCCATCGCGAGCCGCATCCGCGACGGCGCTCGCCACGAAACCCTGAGCCCGTGGTCGGCGTGGCTTCCTTGGGTGCTGGTCTCGGTCGTGGTCATCGCCTGGACCGTCCTCGGGGTCTTCGTGATCGGCGATGTGAAAATCCCCTGGCCGGGTTTGCACAAGGCGGTGTTCATTACCCTCTATAACAAGCCCTATGCGGCGATCTGGGATTTCCAACCGCTCGGCACCGGCACCGCGATCCTCCTCTCCGCCGTGATCGCGGCAGGGCTGATGGGGGTCGGGCCGCGCGGCTTCGCGAGAGCGATCGTCGCTACTTGGCAGCAAATCTGGCTCGCGATGCTGACCGTGATCCTCATCGTCGGCCTCGCCTATCTGATGAATTATTCCGGTATGACCTATACGCTCGGGCTCGGGGTTGCCTCGCTCGGGGTTCTTTTTCCCCTGGTTTCGCCGTTTCTCGGCTGGGTTGGGGTGTTTCTCTCCGGCACCGATGCCGCGAGCAATGCCTTGTTCGGCAATCTTCAGGTGGTGGCGGCGAACCAGCTCCATCTCGACCCGGTACTGATCGCCGCGACGAACTCCTCGGGCGGCGTCATGGGCAAGATGATCTCACCGCAGAACATCGCGGTCGGCGTCTCGACGACCGCGCTGAAAGGCCGCGAAGGCGTGGTTTTAGCGCGCACTTTCGTCCACAGCGTGGTCTTCACGCTCCTCGTCGGTATTTTGTTGCTGGTGCAGCAATATATCATTCCGTAGGTCTATCACGCCGTGAGGCGGGCCGATCTCACCGGAAATTGATTTTTTCGCGGACATCGGGGGTGGCGAATCGCCGCCCTGTGCCCAAATCGTAACCAAGCGTTACATGGCTGGGCGGGAAGCCCATCCGCCCCCCATTCCCCGGTCCTCACGGCCGGATTTTTAGGGAGATGTGTGATGACGCGTACATTGCTGGTGTCCTCGATCGCGATCTTGGCGCTCGGCGCCGGCCCTGTGCTGGCGGCCCACGGCGGCGGGCATGGCGGGCATCATGGCGGCTCGGCGGCCGCTTCCTCGGGGGGTGCAGCCGCCGGGGTCGGCGCCGCCGGCAGCGCCAGCGCGGCGGCAAGCGGCGGCTCGCGCGGAAGCATGAGCGCGGCCAACGGCATGCATGGCGGCAGCCTGCAGCCCGGCGCCGGCTTCGCCGATACGCAGATCCCCTGGGGCTCGACCGATACATCCGTCCAGGGCGGGCCTGGCCTCGGCGGCATGGGCGGCAGCACCATGCAGGTCAGCGATTACGGCAAGAAGAGCTGGCCTTGCTACCCGGCCGGACAATGGGCCGGCAGCGCCGATTTCCACGCCCCAGCCGGATGCAAATAATCAGAGTCTGCTTCCTGCCGGCGCTGGCTCTCGCGGCGCTCTTAGGGAGTGCGGCGCCGGCATGTGCGCAGTTCGGCGGCGGGCTCGCGCCGGGGGAACACGGCGATACCGATCTTCCCTTCGGCACCACCGATACCACCGACCAAGGCTGGGCCGGCTATGGCGGGCCCGGCGGCAGCTCGGCAAAGGTCGATGCGTATGGCAAGAAGAACTGGCCCTGCTATCCTGCTGGGCAATGGGCGGGAAGCAAGGATTTTCATCCGCCGAAAGATTGTCCGCAAAACGGTGGCAACGCGAGCCCGGTGGCGAAGTAACGTGATTTTTGCTTGACTGGCATCAGGCGATGCGCGACGCGACGCGCGAGAAGAAGGGGCGCGAGGAGAAATGGACATGATCAAAATCGGCTCGCTTGCGATCGGTCTCTTGGTGGCGGGGAGTGCGTTGGCGCTCGCGCGACCGGGCACCCCAGGGATGAGTGGCTATGCCCATGGCGGCAGTATCGGCGGTGTCTCGCCCTTTACGTCTATGACCGGCCTTCCCGCCTATACCGGCGTCGGTGGCATGGGGATGGTTGGCTCGCATGCGGCGCAATATGGTCCGCATGTCGGCGGCAGTGTCGATGGCGGCGGGGCGGGCAGCCTCGGCTATGCTGGTGCGACGATGAAGGGGACTGCGACCGGCGGCGCAAGCCGGCTCCATGCGAGCCCGTTCCTCGGCGCTGGCACCGGCGGCCTTGGCGCCGGAAGCGGCATGTAGCCGGCTCAACCCGGATTTGCGTGCTCTTGCGGCGTCCGCAAGGTCAGCGCCAAGGCGTGCAGTCCGTTTGAAAATTCCGCCGCCAGCGCCGCATGCACGGCGCGGGCGCGGGCGACGCGGGATTGGCCGCGAAACGCGTCGGCGACCATCAGGATATGGTAATGCGTCTCGCCCTCGGGCCGCGCCCCGGCATGGCCGGCGTGGCGGGCGCTGTCATCGGTGACGGTGAGGGTCTCGGGCGCGAAGGCGGCGCGGAGGGCGGTTTCGATACGAGCGGCGCGGGTCTGCATGCCACCCATATCGGCTTTGTCGGCGCGATTGCCAAGCGGTGGTTGCCAAGCGCCGCCAGCGTGGCACATTAGGCGGTGATGACGAGACGCGTTTCCCGAGCCCGGGCCTACGCGCCCGACCCGGCCGCGCCGGGCCGGAGCTGCGATCACGCCGGTTGCCCGGCGGCAGGCGAATACCGGGCCCCGAAATCCCGCCGCAGCTTGCGCGAATACTGGTGGTTCTGCCTCGACCATGTGCGCGCCTATAATCTGTCCTGGGATTACTACAAAGGCATGTCGCCGGGGCAGATCGAGGCGGAATTGCGCGCCGATCTCTCCTGGCAGCGTCCGACCTGGCCGCTCGGCCAAGGCGCGCCGGCCGGAGCGGCGGCGAATTCACGTTGGGATGAGCGCCGCGCCGAGGAGATTCTACGCGATCCGCTCGGCGCGCTCGGCGCCCGCCGGCGTGAGGCGCAAGGACGCGAGACGGCGGCGCCGGCCGAACTGCGTGGCCCGCTCGCGCTCTTCGATCTCGCCTGGCCGACCACCCTCAAAGACGTAAAGCAACGCTATAAACAGCTTGCCAAACGCCACCACCCCGACGCCAATGGCGGCGATCCCGCCGCCGCCGAGCAGTTCAAACGTATCAGCCACGCCTATGCGACGCTGCGCGGCCATCTCGCCGCGGGCACGCTCGCGGCGGCGGAATGATTTTCATGAAACCGATAGGATCCCGAGGCCGATGAACAAGGTTGCCGCCTTCGCCGAAGCCCGCAGCACGACGCCGACCTCGGCGATCGACATGCCCGACCAGAAGGTCGCCGCGCGCGATCTCTTCGGGGTCGATATCGACCTCGAGGTGCCCGCCTTCTCGGTGCGCACCGAGCATGTCCCGGATATCGACGACACCTACCAGTTCGACCGCGAGACCACGCTCGCCATCCTCGCGGGCTTTGCCTTCAATCGCCGGGTGATGATCCAGGGCTATCACGGCACCGGCAAATCGACCCATATCGAGCAGGTCGCGGCGCGCCTCAACTGGCCCTGCATCCGCATCAATCTCGATAGCCATATCAGCCGCATCGATCTCATCGGCAAGGATGCGATCGTGCTCAAGGACGGCAAGCAGGTGACCGAGTTCCGCGAAGGCATCCTGCCCTGGGCGCTGCAGCACCCCTGCGCCCTGGTGTTCGACGAATACGACGCCGGCCGCCCCGACGTGATGTTCGTGATCCAGCGCGTGCTCGAGGTCGAGGGCAAGCTCACCCTTCTCGACCAAAGCCGGGTGATCCGCCCGCATCGCGCCTTTCGCCTGTTCTCGACCTCGAACACCGTCGGCCTCGGCGACACCACCGGGCTCTATCACGGCACCCAGCAGATCAATCAGGGTCAGATGGATCGCTGGAACATCGTCGCGACCCTCAATTATCTGCCGCACGCCCAGGAAACCGCGATCGTGATGGCGAAACTCGGCATCGACCCCGAGGATCGGGCGGCGAAGGCGCGCATTGAAAGCATGGTGGCGCTCGCCGATCTCACCCGCGCCGGCTTCATCAACGGCGATATCTCGACCGTGATGTCGCCGCGCACGGTGCTGACCTGGGCGGAAAATACCGAAATTTTCGGCGATGTCGGCTTCGCTTTTCGCCTGACCTTCCTCAACAAATGCGACGAGGCCGAACGCGGCACAGTCGCTGAGTATTATCAGCGCTGCTTCAACGCCGAACTGCCGACGGGTGTTGCGCCGCGGCGGGGTATTTGAGCCGCGGCGATGGGCGCCTCCCCCGATAACAGCCGCAGCGAAGCCTTCAAACGGGCAACCTCCGGGGCTCTCCGTGCCATCGCCGCGGTGCCGGATGTCGATGTCGCCTATCAGCCCGGCGCCGCCGGCCTGATCGGCAAACGGGCCCGCCTGCCGTTGCCGACGCGCGCCCTGCCCCCCGCCGAAATCGCCAAGCTGCGCGGCGCCGCCGACAGTCTCGCGGTGCGTCTCCGCTATCACGATGCGGCGCTGCACAGCGCCCGCAGCCCGGCCAGCCGCGAGGCGCGCGAGGTGTTCGACGCCCTGGAACAAGCGCGGGTCGAGGTCATCGGCGCCCGTCACATGGCGGGCGTTGCGGCCAATCTCGAGGCGCGGCTGCTCGAGAGCGTCACCGCCGACGGCCAGCCGCTCAGCCGGCGCGAGCAACTGCCTCTGGCGCAAGCGCTGGCCTTGCTCGCGCGCGAACGCATGGCCGGCCAGGCGGCGCCGGCGGCGCTGCAGAGGGCGCTCGGAGAGTGGCGCGAGGGGCTCGGCGACGAGGCCGCGGCCGCGTTCGCGGCCCTCGCCGATGCCAAGGACGATCAATCCGCCTTCGCCCGCATCGCCCGCAAATTGCTCGCGACCCTCGCGATCGCCGAGGCCGAGCCGGAAGCGAGCGAGAGCGAGGAGGGCGGCGAGGGTGCAGAGTCCCCCGATGGCCCAGAGGATAACGCGCCGCAAGCCGCCGGTGATGCCGAGAGCGAGGCCGAACAGCTCATGGGCGCGAGCGAGGAGGCCGCGGATGGGGAGGCGGGCGAGGAAGAAACCGGTGACGCCGATGAGAAGGACGGGGCGGCCGAAGGCGATGAGCGCCCCGGTGGCATGCGCCCGCCGCCGAGCGCGCCGGCGGGGGCGCATGAGCCGGGCTATCACGCCTATGCCCGCGCCTTCGATGAGGAAGTCACCGCCGAGGCGCTGTGTGACGCAGACGAGCTATCGCGGCTTCGCCAACAGCTCGACCAGCAGCTCCAGCACCTGCAAGGCGTGGTCAGCAAGCTCGCCAACCGCCTGCAACGCCGTCTGCTCGCGCAGCAGACCCGCGCTTGGGAATTCGATCTCGAGGAAGGCATGCTCGATGTCGGCCGGCTCGCCCGTGTCGTCGTCAACCCGCTGCAATCGCTGTCTTACAAGCGCGAGCGCGAAACCGAGTTTCGCGATACCGTGGTGACGCTTTTGATCGACAATTCCGGCTCGATGCGCGGCCGGCCGATCACGGTTGCGGCGATGTGCGGCGACATCCTCGCCCGCACGCTCGAGCGTTGCGCCGTCAAGGTCGAGATTCTCGGCTTCACGACGCGCGCTTGGAAAGGCGGGCAAAGCCGCGAGCGCTGGGTCGCCGATGGCAAGCCGCGTGATCCCGGCCGGCTCAACGATCTCCGCCACATCATCTACAAGGCCGCCGACGCGCCATGGCGGCGGGCCCGCAAGAATCTCGGCCTGATGCTGCGCGAGGGGCTTCTTAAGGAAAATATCGATGGCGAGGCGTTGCTCTGGGCCTATCGCCGCCTCGTCGTCCGGCCCGAGCACCGGCGCATCCTGATGGTGATCAGCGATGGCGCGCCGGTCGATGACAGCACGCTCTCGGTCAATCCCGGCAATTATCTCGAACGCCATCTGCGCGAGGTCATCCGCGAGATCGAGCGCGCCGGGGCGGTGGAATTGACCGCGATCGGCATCGGCCACGACGTCACCCGCTATTACCGTCGCGCGGTGACCATCGTCGATGCCGAGGAGCTGGGTGGGACGATGATGAAGAAGCTCGCGGAGTTGTTCGACGAGGATGACGCCGCCGCCTGGGCGCGTGTCAGCGCCGAGCGCGCGCCGCTGGTCGCCTAAGCGGCGTCACACCAAACGGCGGGTGCTCGCCGTCGGGTTCAGACCGTCCGCCCGCCATCGACGGGCAATTCCACGCCGGTGATCAGCGCCGCCTCGTCGGACGCGAGGAAGACCGCGGCATGGGCGATGTCGCTCGCCCGCGACATCCGCCCGAGCGGGATGGTCGCGAGGAATTTCGCCCGGTTCTCGGGCGTGTCCGGCATGCCCATGAACGCTTCGAGCAGCCCGGTCTCGCCCATCACAGGACAGATCGCGTTCACCCGGATTTTCCAGGGCGCGAGCTCGACGGCAAGCGATTTCGACATCAGATTGACCGCGCCCTTTGAGGAATTGTACCAGGTGAGACCGGGCCGCGGCCGGATCCCGGCGGTCGAGCCGATATTGAGGATGACGCCGCCGCCGGCCTCGCGCATGAGCGGCACCACGGCGCGGACGAAATGGAAAATCGATTTGACATTGACACGATAGACGCGGTCGAACTCCGCCTCCGTCACATCGAGGAGCGGCTGGTTGCGATGCGTCGTGCCGGCATTGTTGACGAGGATCGTCGGCGTGCCGAACGCGCCCTTCGTCTCGCTCACCACCCGCGCGACATCCTCGGCGCTTCCGACATCGGCGGTCATCGCAAGCGCCGCGGCGCCGAGCCGCGCGGCGACCGCGCGCGCCGCATCAGCGCGAATGTCGACGACCGCAACCCGCGCCCCCTCGGCGACATAATGCTCGGCAATCCCTTCGCCGAAACCGCCGCCAGCGCCGGTGACGATCGCAACCCTGCCCGCAAGCCGCCCCATTTTCTCCGTCATGTCCGTCTCCTTGCCCCGGTTTCGCGCGCCATCCCGCGATGATGAAATGCCCTCGCCGTCACTCCACCGTCACCGATTTCGCGAGGTTGCGCGGCTGATCGACGTCGGTGCCTTTGAGCACCGCGACGTGATAGGCGAGGAGCTGCACCGGGATCGCATAGAGGATCGGCGCGACGAAGGGGTCAACGCCGGGTAGCACGATGGTTTCGCTCGCGATGCCTTTCAGCTTCGCCGCGCCGACGGAATCACTGAGCACGATGATCTGCCCGCCGCGCGCCGCCGCCTCCTGAAGGTTGGATGCGGTTTTTTCGAAGAGCGGCCCCGATGGCGCGATCGCGATCACCGGCACGGATTTGTCGATGAGCGCGATGGGCCCGTGTTTCATTTCCCCGGCAGCGTAACCTTCCGCGTGGATATAGCTGATTTCCTTGAGTTTCAGCGCGCCTTCGAGGGCGATCGGGTAACAGGCGCCGCGGCCGAGATAGAGCACGTCACGGGCTTCGGCGATGCGCGCGGCGAGGCGTTGGATGGACTCGTGGGTGTCGAGAATCTCGGCGGCGCGGCCTGGGACTTCGAGCAGGGCGGTGGTCAGCGCCTGCCCCTGCTGGCGATCGAGGGTGCCGCGGGCGCGCGCCAGCGCCAGCGTGAAACAGGCGAGGACGCAAAGCTGGGCGGTGAAGGCTTTGGTGCTGGCAACACCGATTTCCGGCCCGGCGACGGTCTCGAACACCGCATCGGCATCGCGCGCCATGCTGCTTTCGGGCACGTTCACCACGGCAGCAATGTGTTGCTGCGCCGCTTTCATGTAACGCAAAGCCGCGAGGGTATCGGCGGTCTCGCCCGACTGGCTGACCAGAAGCCCGAGCCCGCCGGGGGCGAGCGGCGGCGCGCGATAGCGGAACTCGCTCGCGACATCGGCCTCGGTCGGCAGACGGGCGATGCTTTCGAGCCAATAGCGCCCGACCAGCCCGGCATAAAAAGCCGAGCCGCAGGCGCTGACGACGGCGCGCGGGAGGGCGGCGAGATCGAACGGGAGCGTGGGTAACACTGCTTGGCGGGTGCCGGGGTCGATCATCTGATGCAGCGTGTCGCCGATCACCGCCGGGTGCTCATGCAGCTCCTTTTCCATGAAATGGCGGAACTCGCCCTTGCCGATCGCCGCACCCGAAAGCGCGGTCAGCTTGACCTCGCGCATCACTTCCTCGCCGGCGGCGGTATAGAAGCGGGCGCCCTCGCGCGTCACCACCGTCCAGTCGCCGTCGCGGAGATAAGCGATGCGGCGGGTGAAGGGGGCGAGCGCCAAGGCATCCGAGCCGACATACATCTCCGCCGTGCCGAAGCCGACGGCGAGCGGCGCGCCGTGCTGGGCGGCGATGATCAGGTCGGGATGGCCGGCGAAGATCATTGCCAGGGCATAGGCGCCTTGGAGGCGGCGGAGGCTGGCACTCGCGGCGGCGATCGGCGTTAGCCCCTGGCGAAGATGGAGATCGACGAGCTGTGCGACGGTTTCGGTGTCGGTCTCGGTCTCGAACACTTGGCCCTCGGCCTCGAGTTCGGCGCGCAGCTCGGCATGGTTCTCGATGATGCCGTTATGGACCAGGACGACGCGCTCGGTGCCGTGCGGATGGGCATTGGCCTCGGTCGGTGCGCCATGGGTCGCCCAGCGGGTATGGCCGATGCCGACGCTGCCGGCGAGCGGCGACGCGGCGAGAGCTGTTGCGAGATTGGCGAGCTTGCCCTCGGCGCGGCGACGCTGGATCACGCCCTCGACCAGGGTCGCGATGCCGGCGCTATCATAGCCGCGATAAGCGAGGCGCTGGAGCGCTTCGAGCAGCAGCGGCGCCGCAGCACCACTCCCGATCACGCCGACGATGCCACACATCAGCCCTGCTCCTTACTGCGCTTTTGCGCTTGTGCCCGGTCGCGCAATTGCCGCGCCCGCCCCGGCTTCGTCACCTGCCGTCCGCGCGCGATCGCCAGCGCCTCGGCGGCGACATCCTCGGTGATGACACTGCCGGCGGCGGTGATGGCGCCGGCGCCGACGCTGACCGGCGCGACCAGCGCGGTATCGGAGCCGATGAAGGCGCCAGCGCCGATCACCGTCCGGTATTTGTTGGTGCCGTCGTAATTGCAGGTGATGGTGCCGGCGCCGATATTGGCCCCGGCGCCGATTTCGGCATCCCCGAGATAGGTGAGATGATTGGCCTTGGCGCCAGGGCCGAGATGGGCGGCTTTGAGTTCGACGAAATTGCCGACATGAGCGCCGGCGGCGATTACCGTGCCGGGACGGAGGCGTGCGAACGGGCCGATGATCGCGTCTTCCCCCACCGTGCAGCCCTCGAGATGGGAAAAAGCACGGATTTCGGCGCCGGCGGCAACCCGCACGCCGGGGCCGAAGACGACGTTCGGGCCGAGCGTGACATCAGGCGCGAGGATGGTATCAGCGGCGAGAAACACGGTCTCGGGTGCGACCATCGTCACCCCCGCCGCCATCGCCGCGGCGCGAAGCCGCGTCTGCAGCGTCGCCTCGGCGCTCGCGAGTTCGGCGCGGGAATTGATGCCGCGGCATTCCGCCTCCGGCGCCTCGATCGCGGCGACAGCCGCACCCTCGGCGACGGCACGGCCGACGATATCGGTGAGATAGAGTTCCCCCTTGGCGTTGTCTGGGGTCAGCGTCTCGAGCCAGCGCCGGAGATCGCCGGCATCGGCGGCGAAAACCCCAGCATTGCACAGCGTCTCGGCGCGCTCGGCCTCATTGGCGTCGGCCCATTCGACGATCTTTTGCACATAGCCATCGGCGGTGATCACCCGGCCGTACTGGCCAGGATCGGCCGGACGCATGGCGAGCAGCGCCAGCGCCGCGTCACCAGCGCTGCGACGCGCGAGGAGGCGCGCTAGCGTCGCCCCCTCGATCAGCGGGTTATCGGCATAGAGCACCGCGACCTCACCCTCGCCGAAAGCGGGGACGGCCATCAGTGCAGCATGGCCGGTGCCGCGGCGCTCTTCCTGGATCACCACCGGGTGCGGCGCGGCAAGGCGAGCGAGTGCTGCCATCTCGGGGCCGATGACGACGATGATGCGGGAAAACACCGTCTCGCAAGTGGCGATGAGATGGGCGAGCATCGGCCGCCCGGCAAGCGGATGCAGCGCCTTCGGCCGCGCCGATTTCATGCGGGTGCCGAGGCCGGCGGCGAGAATGACGGCGGTTGCGCTCATCGGACGATCAGCTAGCCTTTTCGCCGATACCGTGTCAAAGCCCAAACCATCAATCAATTTTACGGAGTTTTACCGACCATGCCGAGCTTGGCGCCGACCCTGGTCATCGATCTCGACGGCACGCTGATCGATTCGCTGCCGGCGATCGCGCGCGCCTTGAACGTCGTCCTGGCCGCGCGCGGCTTTGCCCCGCTCGCCCCCGCCGCCATCGCCCGCCTGGTCGGCGATGGCGTTGCCGTCCTGCTCCGCCGCGCCTTCGCCCTTTACGGCGCCGAGACCGATGACGCGGCGCTCGCCGCCTTCCGCGCCGATTACGACGCCGATCCGATCACCGGCTGCGCCCCTTATCCCGGCGCCGTCGCGACGCTGGCTGCGCTGGCCGAGGCCGGCTGGCGCTTCGCGCTCTGCACCAACAAGCCGGAAATTCCGGCCCGCGAGATGATCGCCGCCTTTGGCCTCTCGGAACGTTTCGCCGCGATCGGTGGCGGCGATAGTTTCCCGACCCGCAAGCCCGACCCGCGTCATCTGCTCGCGACCCTCGCGGCGGCGGGCGGCGCGCCAGCGGCGGCGGTGATGCTCGGCGATCATGCCAATGACATTGCGGCGGCGCGCGGCGCCGGCGTGCCGGCGATTTTTGCTGCCTGGGGCTATGGCGCGCCGGAGATGGCCGCCGGCAGCGCTGCCATCGCGCCCGATTTTATGGCCGTGCCGGCGCTTCTCGAACGGATTTTACGCTAAAATGTAACCGTTGCGCGGTCATGTTGCGCCGCACGCCTTCCGGTTGCAAAACACGCTGACAAAAGCGCATGCTGCTGCCCTTCGGCGGACGGATCGGTCATGCCTTGCCTGATGGAAAAAAGGGCCGAGCGTCCCCGGCGATTACAGGAGATGGTCCCATGACACTCGCGGCAATTCTCAAGACCAAGGGCCATGACGTGGCCAGCATGCGCCCGACCAGCACCATCGCCGAGGTGGTGGCGAAGCTCGCCGAGCGCGGCATCGGCGCGGTTCTGGTCGAGGATACGCTCGGCCAAATCCTCGGCATCGTCAGCGAGCGCGATATCGTCCGCGCGCTCGCGGTGCATGGCGCGGCAACCCTCACCATGACGGCGGCACAGTTGATGACCGCGCAGCCAGTCTCCGCGACGCCTGGCCTATCGGTCGCAGAGGCAATGCGGCTCATGACCGATGGCCGCTTCCGCCATCTGCCGGTGATGGAGAATGGCAAGCTGATCGGCATCGTCAGCATTGGCGACGTCGTCAAATCGCTGCTCGCGCAACAAGCGCAGGAGGTCGATAGCCTGAAAGCCTATGTCGTCGGCGCCATGTGACGTTGCCGCGCGGCCGGGTAGACGCCGAGGATAGAGACCGCGCGCGAGAAGAAGGCGAGTTCTTCGAGCGCGCGAGCGAGCGGTGGCTGCTCGGGGTGACCCTCGACATCGCAGAGGAATTGCGTTGCCGCGAATTCGCCGCCGAGCATGTAGCTTTCGAGACGCGTCATATTGACGCCGTTGGTCGCGAACCCGCCGAGCGCCTTATACAGCGCCGCCGGGACGTTGCGGACGCGAAAGACGAAGGTGGTCATGACGTCCGCCTGCTCGGGTGGCGGCGGCATCGGGGTCGTCGCCATGATGTAAAACCGCGTGGTGTTGTGGCTCGCATCCTCGACATTGCGGCGGAGGATCGTAAGACCATAGATCTCGGCCGCGAGGGCCGAGGCGATGGCGGCGTCCTCGGGATTACCCCAGGCCGCGACTTGCGCCGCAGCGCCCGCGGTATCGGCCTCGATCACCGCCGTGAGACCGAGTTCGCGCACCAAATCGCGCACCTGCCCGAGCGCGACGGCATGGGAATGGACGCGCTTTAACCCCTCGATCCGCGCGCCGGGCGGGGCGAGCAGGCAATGTTCGACGCGCTGAAAATGCTCGCCGACGATGGCAAGGCCGCTCTCGGGGAGCAGATAATGAATGTCGGGGACGCGGCCGGCGAGGCTGTTTTCACACGGCAGCATGGCAAGCCCGGCCCGCCCCTCGCGCAGCGCCGCCATCGCGCCTTCGAACGTGTCGCACGGGAGGGTCGGGACGCCGGGAAAAGCGGTGCGGCAGGCAAGATCGGAATAGGCGCCGTGCCTGCCCTGAAACGCGATCGGGCCGTTCGAGGGGATCATGCCGCGCCGCCTTCGCCTGGCCGAGCAGGGGCGAGCAGGGCGCGGGCGCGGGCGAGATCGGCGGGGGTGTCGACGCCGAACGGCCCCTCGGCGATGCGGGCGCAGCCGATGCGCATCCCCGCCTCCAGCGCGCGCAGCTGCTCGAGCGTCTCGCGCGCTTCGAGCGGGCTCACCGGCAGGGCGACGAACCGCGCCAGCGCCGCGCGGCGGAACGCATAGATGCCGATATGGTGCCAGCGCGGCCCCGCGCCATGCGGGATCACGGCGCGCGAGAAATAGAGCGCCGGCGCGACCGTGGCCTCATGCGCGAAGGCGCAGGCGGCTTTCACCACCGAGGGCAGGGCAGCTTCGGCGTCATCGCGGATCGGCGCGACCAAAGTGCCGATATCGATCGCCGGGTCGGCGAGCGGGGTGAGGGCGGCGCGCAGATGCGCGGGGTCGATGGTCGGGAAATCGCCTTGGAGATTGACGACGACATCGAACACTCCGTCGGGATCGTGGCGTTCGAGGGCGGCGAACACGCGGTCAGAGCCCGAGGGAAGCGCGGGGTCGGTCATGATCGCTCGAAATCCGCCGGCTTCGGCGGCGGCGATGATCGCCGGGTCGGCGCCGGCGATCACCACCGGGCCGATCGCGGCGCTCCGGGCGCGTTCGGCGACATGGAGCAGCATCGGCCGGCCATGAATATCGGCGAGCGGCTTCCCCGGAAGGCGGGTCGCGGCGAGGCGGGCGGGAATGATGACGATCGGGTTCATCGGTAGGGCGAACGGGGGTAGGGCGAACGGGGGTAGGACAAACCGGGACGGGGCGAACGGGCGGTCATGATTTGGCGACGAGTTCTTGCTTCGGGGTGGGTTGCGAGGGGCGGGCGGTTTCCGTATGGTGCCGCAACCTTAGGGTAGGCAAGGCCGGACTTGCAACGCGCGGGGCTTTCCCCAGCGCCACGAGACCGGCCGGGCCGCCGATATAACGTGCTCGATCGGGGTAGTCGCCGCATGGACAGTCTGGCCGTCAACAAGGGTCTCGCCGCCATCCTGGTCGCGGGGATCGTCTATTCGCTCTCCGGCTTGGTTGCCGAAGCGCTGGTCCATCCCGAGGAACTCAAGGAAAGCGCCATCAAGATCGAGGGCGTGCCGGCCGCGACCGAGAGCGCACCGGCGAAACAGGAAGGCCCGGCGCCGATCGCGCCCCTCATGGCCGCCGCCAGCGCCGAGAAAGGCAAGGAGGACGCGCAAAAGCTCTGCTCCGTCTGTCACTCCTTCGGCGAAGGCGAGCCGGCCAAGGTCGGCCCTAATCTTTATGGCATTCTCGGCGACAAGCGCGCCCACATGGCCGGGTTCGACTATTCAGACGGGCTGAAGAAGCTCGGCGGCACCTGGGATTACGAAGGCTTGAACCACTGGCTCTATGACCCGCGCTCATTGGTGCCGGGCACGCGCATGGCCTTTGCCGGCATCAAGAACGATGCCGAGCGCGCCGATGTGATCGCCTATCTCCGCTCGCTCGCCAAAAACCCCGAGCCGTTGCCGAAGGTCGAGCCGGCGGCGGCGAAAGCGGAAGCGGCGCCAGCCGCGGCAGCGCCGAAAGGGCCGGATTTCGAAGCGCTGGTGGCCGCGAGCGACCCCGCCACCGGTAAGGCCGATGTCGAGAAACTCTGTGTCGTCTGTCACTCCTTCGGCAAAGGCGAGCCGGCTAAGCTGGGGCCCAATCTCTATGGCATCGTTGGCGCGCCGCGCGCCCACATGGCCGGGTTCGATTATTCGGATGGGCTGAAAAAGCTCGGCGGCACTTGGAATGACGACGAACTCAACGCCTGGCTCACCAATCCGCGTGAGGTGGTCTCTGGCACGCGGATGGCTTTCCCCGGCATCAAGAGCGAGAAGGAGCGGGCGGCGGTGGTCGCCTATCTCCGCAGCCTCTCGCCGGACGCGCCGCCCCTGACCAAGGCGCCGGCGACGGCCGAAAAGCCCGCCGAGCCCGGCAAG
Source organism: Acidibrevibacterium sp. (assembly GCF_049965395.1). Taxonomy (NCBI): domain Bacteria; kingdom Pseudomonadati; phylum Pseudomonadota; class Alphaproteobacteria; order Acetobacterales; family Acetobacteraceae; genus Acidibrevibacterium; species Acidibrevibacterium sp. Next base: position 14,293 of record NZ_JBMFWJ010000024.1, on the reverse strand, counting down.
CCGTGACCTTGGCCGCGGGTTTTGGCGCGGGATGACCGAGATTGTCTGATCGCCTGCGCCGAGGCCGCCGCGGCGGCCGCGGCGTCGGTTGTTCGCCCCTGCTTCCGCGCGCCACTCGCTGTTGCGCGCAAACATGATGACAGCCCGGTCACCATCGCCGACCGCGAGGCGGAGCAAGCGATGCGCCGGGTGATCGCGGCGCATTTTCCCAAGGACGGCATTCTCGGCGAGGAGTTCGGGCACGAGCGCGAAGGCGCCGGCCGCCTTTGGGTGCTCGATCCGATCGATGGCACCCGCGCTTTCATCACCGGCCGACCATTATTTGGCACGCTCATCGGGCTGCTGGAGGAGGGACGGCCGGTGCTCGGCCTCATCGACCAGCCAATCACCGGCGAGCGCTGGCTTGGCGTTGCCGGCGAGGCGCTGCGGTTTCGGGGACCGCTCGGCGGCCGGCCCGGCTGTCGCCGCTGCCCTTCGCTCGCCGAGGCGGAACTCACCGCAACCAGCCCCGCGATGTTTTCACCCGACCAGGCCGCCCGCTTCGCCCGCCTCGCCGGCGCCGTCCGCCGCGTCTCGTGGGGGGGGGATTGCTACGGCTATGGCTTGCTCGCGCTCGGCTTGATCGACATGATCGCGGAAGCCGATCTGAAGCTTTGGGATTGGGCGGCGCTGGTGCCGGTGATCGAGAGCGCCGGTGGCGCGGCGTGTGACTGGCAGGGGCGGCCGCTTGCGATCGGGGGTGACGGCACGATACTCGCGCTCGGCGATCCCGCGTGCGAGGAGGCGGCGCTGGCCTTGCTCGCCGGGTGATCGCGGGCGGCGCGTTCTCGTTCCTCGCGGGCAGCGCGTTCTCGTTC
>NZ_JBMFWJ010000024.1:0-13336 GCF_049965395.1 Acidibrevibacterium sp. | reverse complement strand
CCGGGTGATCGCGGGCGGCGCGTTCTCGTTCCTCGCGGGCAGCGCGTTCTCGTTCATCGCGCGCAGCGCGTTCTCGTTCTATGATGGCGGGCAGAAAATGGAGGGGTGAGACGGTGCAACGGAGGGATTTTCTAGTTGCGTTGCCGGGGCTGCCGGTGGCGCTGGCGGCTGCTGGCAAGCCGCGTCTTTGGCGCGTCGCCGAGGCCGTACCCGATGCCGGCGGCGAGCCCCCCGATTATGTCGTGACGCTGCTCGAAAAACCCGGCCTGCCGCGCGATTTCAGCCATTTCCCTTATGTCGATCCGGCGGCGCCGAAGGGCGGCGTGGTGGTGCTCTCAGCGATTGGCAGCTTCGATAATTTCAACGGCTTCATCGTCCGTGGCAGCGCGCCTGACGATATCGGGCGCATCTATGACACGCTGCTCCGCGCCAATATCAACGAACCCAGCACCGCTTACGGCCATCTCGCCGAGACCATCGAGCTCGCCCGCGATCATTCGCGCGTCGTTTTCACGTTGCGCGACGGCGCCCATTTCCATGATGGCGCGCCGCTGACGGCAAATGACGTGGTATGGACATTCGACACATTGCGCCGTGATGGGCGGCCATTTTATCGTCTCTATTATGGCGATGTCGAACGCGCCGAGGCGCTCGATGCCCGCCGCGTCGTCTTTCATCTGAAGCCAACGCCGGATCGCGAATTGCCGCTCATTCTCGGCGAGATGCCGGTTCTGCCGCAGCATTTCTGGAAAGGCCGGGATTTTTCGCATCCGCTGACCGACATGCCGCTCGGCTCCGGGCCTTATCGTGTCGAGAAAGCCGAATTTGGCCGCAGCATCACCTACCGACGGGTGCATGATTACTGGGCGCTCGATCTGCCGACGGTGCGCGGACAATTCAATTTCGGCCGCATTCAGGTCGAGTATTTCCGCGACACCACGGTCGCCTTCGAGGCGTTCAAGGCCGGGCAGGTTGAGTTCCGCGAGGAAAATGTCGCCAAACAATGGGCGACGGCGTACGATTTTCCGGCGATTCAGCGCGGGCTGGCAAAGAAAGAAAACTTGCCGCAGCATCTCCCGACCGGCATGCAGGGCTTTGCGATGAACACGCGGCGGCCGCTTTTTCAGGATCGCCGGGTGCGCCAGGCTATGGATCTGGTGTTTGACTTCGAATGGTGCAACGCCAATCTCTTCTATAACGCCTATACCCGCACGCATTCCTATTTTTCCAACAGCGACATGGCATCGTCCGGCATCCCCGAAGGCGCCGAACTCGCCTTGCTCGAACCCTGGCGCGCGCATCTGCCGCCGGCGCTTTTCACCGAGCCCTTCAGCCTTCCCGTCACCGACGGCAGCGGCAATAATCGCGCGAATTTGAAAAAAGCCCTGGGTCTGCTTGAAGAGGCCGGCTGGCGGGTCAAAGACCGGATGCTCGCCAATAGAGAGGGCCAGCCGTTCACGTTCGAGATCCTGCTCGATGAGCCGGCCTTCGAGCGCGTCGCGCTGCCCTATGTCCAGTGGCTTGCGAAACTCGGCATTACCGCGACGGTGCGGACCGTCGATCCGGCGCAATATCAGCAATTGCTCAACACCTTCTCGTTCGACATGACGGTCGCCGTGTTTCCGCAATCGGATTACCCTGGCAACGAGCAGGTGGGCTATTGGAGCAGTGGCGCGGCCAAGCAGGAGGGCTCTGATAATCTGATGGGGGTCGCTGATCCGGTGGTTGATGCCCTGGTGCAGAACGTCGTCACCGCGCCGGATTATGATCATCTCCTGCCGGCGACGCACGCGCTTGATCGTGTCCTGCTGTGGAACTGGTACATGGTGCCGCATTGGTATCTGCAATCGGTGCGGGTTGCCTATTGGCGGCGTTTCGGCCGGCCGGACAGGCCGGTGCGTTCGGGCCTCGCCTTCGATTCCTGGTGGGTTGATGAGAAACTCGCCGAGGAGACCGACAACGCCCGCCGCGCTGGCCTGGAGTGAGGGGCGGCGATGGCCGCCTATCTGCTGCGCCGTTTGTTGCTTTTGGTGCCGACTTTGTTCGGCATCATCGCGATCAATTTCGCGGTCGTGCAATTTGCGCCGGGTGGTCCGGTCGAGCAGATGATCGCGCAACTGAAGGGGCATGGCGGCGAGATGAGCGGCCGCATGACTGGTGCTGGCGGACGCGAGGCGATGCCGGGGCAAAGCGGGCTCTATCGCGGCGCGAGCGGGCTCGATCCGCACATCGTCAGCGACATACGCCGCATGTTCGGCTTCGACAAGCCGCCACTCACGCGGTTCTGGCTGATGGTGAAAGATTATCTGCATTTTGATTTCGGCCGCAGCTTTTTCCGCGACAAAACCGTTCTGCAATTGATCCGCGAGAAACTCCCGGTCAGCGCTTCGCTCGGCGTGTGGTCGACGCTGATCGTCTACCTGGTCTCGATTCCGCTCGGCATCATGAAAGCCGTCCATGACGGCAGCCGTTTTGATGTCGCGAGCAGTGTCGCGGTCTTGATCGGCTATGCCGTGCCGGGATTTCTGTTCGCCATCCTGCTCGTCGTGCTGTTTGCCGGCGGTTCGTTCGTGCAATGGTTTCCGCTGCGTGGCCTCGCGAGCGCCGGGGCGGAAAACTGGTCCTGGCCGGCGCGGGTGCTCGATTACCTCTGGCATATGGTGTTGCCGACGGTTGCGCTCACCGTTGGCGGCTTTGCGAGCCTCACCATGCTGACCAAGAATTGCTTCCTCGAGGAGATCCGCAAACAATACGTGCTGACCGCGCGCGCCAAGGGGGCGAGCGAAAAGCGCGTGCTCTATGGCCATGTCTTCCGCAACGCTATGCTGCTGGTCGTTGCCGGATTTCCGCAGGCTTTCATCAGCATTCTGTTCACCTCGGCACTTCTGGTCGAAATCGTGTTTTCGCTCGATGGCCTCGGCCTGCTCGGCTTCGAGAGCGCCATCGCGCGTGACTATCCGGTGATGTTCGGAACCCTCTACATCTTTACCCTGCTCGGGCTTTTGATGCAGATTCTCGGCGATCTTCTCTATACCGTCGTCGATCCGCGGATCGATTTCGAGGCCAGGCCGCGATGACCCTCTCGCCGCTCGCGCGCCGGCGCCTCGCCGCATTTCGCGCCCATCGTCGCGGCTTTTACTCGTTCTGGATTTTCGCGGCGCTTTTCGTCATCTGCCTGTTCGCCGAAGTCATCGCCAATGACCGGCCGCTGGTGATCCATTTCGAGGGCCATTGGTATTTTCCGATTTTCGTTGACTACAGCGAAGATACCTTCGGCAAGGATTTCATGCCGACCGAGGCCGATTACACCGATCCCGATATCGCCCGCGCGATCAACGCGCATGGCTGGATGCTGTGGCCGCTCATTCCCTATCATTATGACAGCATCGTCAAGGATCTGCCGCAGCCGGCACCGGCGCCGCCGAGTTGGCGCAATCCGCTCGGCACCGACGATCAGGCGCGCGACGTGCTGGCGCGGGTGATCTATGGCTTTCGTCTCTCGGTTCTGTTCGGCTTCACGCTCACCGCGATTTCATCGGCGATCGGCGTCATCGCCGGCGCGCTGCAAGGGTTTTATGGTGGCGCCGTCGATCTTTTGTTCCAGCGTTTTATCGAGATGTGGTCGGGTATGCCGCAACTTTATCTTCTGATCATTCTCGGCAGCATCATCACCCCAGGCTTTTTCGTGCTTTTGTTTTTCCTGCTTTTGTTCAGTTGGATGAATTTGACCGGTGTCGTACGCGCCGAATTCCTGCGCGGGCGCAATCTCGATTACGTGCGCGCCGCACGCGCGCTTGGGCTTTCGGATATCGCCGTGATGTTCCGCCATATTTTGCCCAATGCCTTGGTCGCGACCTTGACCTTTCTCCCGTTCACCCTCTCGGGCTCGGTCACCATTCTCGCCAGCCTCGACTTCCTTGGTTTTGGCCTGCCGCCCGGCTCGCCCTCGCTGGGAGAACTGGTCTCCGAGGGCAAGAACAATCTCCAGGCGCCCTGGCTTGGCATCATTGCTTTCGCCGTCCTTGGCGGCATGCTGACGCTGCTGATTTTCATCGGCGAGGCGGTGCGCGATAGCTTCGATCCGCGTAAGACCGTGACATGACTCTTCTCAACGTCGAAAATCTCTCGGTCTGCTTTGGTAACCGCCATGTCGTCGAAGGCGTTTCCTTCGGGCTTGACCGCGGCGAGACATTGGCCTTGGTCGGCGAGTCGGGTTCGGGCAAGACGCTCACCGCGCTTTCGCTTTTGCAATTGCTGCCGCCAGGCGCCCGCAACGATGCCGGGCGTATCGTGCTTGACGGTCAATCGGTGCTCGATGCCGATCCCGAGACGCTGCGGATGATGCGCGGCGGCGTTGCCGGTATGGTGTTTCAGGAACCGATGACCAGCCTCAACCCGTTGCACCGGATCGGCCGGCAAGTGGGGGAGGCGGTTCGCGTCCATCGCCGGATGCCGCGGGCGGCGTTGCGTGAGCGGGTGATTGCGCTGCTCGAACAGGCCGGCTTCGACGATGCGGCGCGCCGACTCGATGCGTTTCCGCATCAATTGTCGGGCGGCCAGCGTCAGCGCGCGATGATCGCCATGGCGCTTGCCAACGACCCGGCACTGCTCATCGCCGATGAGCCGACAACGGCGCTCGATGTCACCATCCAGGCACAGATTCTCGCCCTGCTCGCGGGCTTCAAAGCGTCGCGCGGCCTCGCCCTTCTCTTGATCACCCATGATCTTGCCATCGTCCGCCGCTATGCGGATCGGGTGTGTGTCATGCGGGAGGGGCGGATCGTCGAAGCCGGCGCGGCGGCGCGGATTTTCGCCGCCCCCGAGCATCCTTACACCCGCATGCTGCTCGCCGCCGAGCCGTCTGGGCCGCCGGTGCCGCTGCCCAACGCCGCCCCGGTGCGGCTCGAAGCCCGCGACGTTTCGGTGCATTTCCCAATCCAACGCGGCATTCTGCGGCGTACCGTCGGCCATGTGCGGGCGGTGGACGGGGTTTCGATCAGCGTCCGGCGCGGCGAGACGGTGGGACTGGTCGGCGAGTCAGGATCGGGCAAGACGACGCTCGGCTTTGCCCTGCTCGGCCTCGCCCGTGCGGAAGGCCAGCTTTTGTTCGAGGGCACCGATCTCCTCGCGCTCGATCGCCGCGCCTGGCGGGCGATGCGCGCGCGCATGCAGATCGTCTTTCAGGATCCCTATGGCTCTCTCTCGCCAAGGATGTCGGTTGGCGAGATCGTCGCGGAGGGCTTACGCGTGCATGCGCGCGGACTTTCGCAAGCCGAGCGCATGGCGCGGGTCGCGGCGGCGCTCGAGGAAGTCGGGCTGCCGGCAGAGGCAATGCGGCGTTATCCGCATGAGTTTTCCGGCGGGCAGCGTCAACGCATCGCGATCGCGCGTGTTTTGGTCCTAAAGCCGCCGCTGGTGGTGCTCGATGAGCCGACCAGCGCGCTCGACCGCTCGGTGCAGGCGCAGATCGTCGATTTGCTGCGCGATCTGCAGCGGCGCTATCCGGTGAGCTTCCTGTTCATCAGCCACGATCTCGCGGTGGTGCGGGCGCTGGCGCATCGGGTCGTCGTGATGCGCCACGGCAAGGTGGTCGAGCAGGGGGACGCGGACAGTATTTTCGATGCGCCGCGCCACCCCTACACGCAAGCCCTGATGCAGGCCGCCTTCGACCTCGAGCCACGCGAGGACGCTGCTTTCGGCGACGCCGGGGAGCGCGTCAGGTGAGGCACGCCCCGGCGCCAGGCGCGATCAATCAGTATTCCACCCCACGTGTGCCGACATCGATCGCGTAGATCGATTTGCTCGCGGCGATGAACAGGCGGTTATGCTGATGGCCGCCGAAGCAAAGATTGCCGCCCACTTCGGGAAGCACGATGGCGCCGAGCGGGGTGCCGTCAGGGGCGAAGACGCGCACGCCATTCATCGTCGCCGGCCCCCAGCCGCCGGCGCACCAGAGATTGCCGTCTTCATCGACACGCATGTCATCGGCGATATAGGTGCCGTCGCCCTTGAAATCATGGAACACGCGGTCATTGGATAATTTCCCGTCTTCGCCGACATCGAAAACGCGGATCAGGGTGTGTTTCGGCTCCGGCCCGCCGAGGATGCCGGTATCCGAGATATAGAGTTTCTTCTCATCGGGCGAGAAGCAGAGCCCGTTCGGCATCGAGAAATCACCGACCACGACGCTGAGCTGATTGCGATGGGGATCGAAGCGATAGACATTGCGTGGCAATTCCGGCTCGGCGCGGTTGCCCTCATGATCGCCGCCGATGCCATAGGTGGGATCGGTGAACCAGATCGTGTCGTCGGATTTGACGATGACGCCGTTGGGCGAATTCAGTCGCTTGCCGTTATAGCTGTCAACGACGGTGATGATGCGGCCGTCATATTCGGTGCGGCTGATGCGCCGCCCGCCTTGTTCGCAAGAGACCAGACGGCCCTGGCGATCGCGGGTGTTGCCGTTCGCATAGCCCGAGGGATGGCGGAAGACCGTCGTCTCCCGCGTCATCGTATTGTAGCAAAGGATGCGGTTATTGGGGATATCGCTGAACAACAGGCTGTGCCAGTCGCCGAACCAAACCGGCCCCTCGGTCCAGATGGCGCCGGTGAAAATGCGTTCGATCGAGGTGGTGCCCGCATTATATTTGGCGAAACGCGGATCGAAAACCTCGAACGCCGGATCGGGATAGATCACCGTCGTTGGATCGTTCCAATCGCGCGGCGGCGGCATGGTGCCGGCGGGATCGCTTTGCGCGCGCGCCGGCCCGCCGACGGCAAGGCCCGCGAGGCCGACCGCGCCCGCGCCAAGGCCACGAAGAAGGCGGCGTCGTTCTACCGATGACATGGATTTTCCTCCTGATTGGTTCTCACGAACAAGCGAATCTTACCCCCGTTCGGTAGCCGTGGATAGAACGACATACCTCCCCCGCTTTTCGCGCATGAAGGGGATGGATTTCGCCGCCGAACCATGCCAAAGCGAGCGCCATGAGCACCGGAAACATCGATCTTGAGATCGCGCGCGCAACGCCGCTCCGCCCGATCGCCGACATCGCCGCGCGCCTCGCGATCCCGGCCGAGGCGCTCGAGCCCTATGGGCGCACCAAGGCGAAAATCGGGTTCGATTTCATCGATGGGCTTGCCTCTCGGCCGAACGGCGCGCTGGTCCTCGTCGTCGGCATCAGCCCGACACCGGCCGGGGAGGGCAAGACCACGACCTCGATTGGGCTCGCCGATGCGCTCAATGCCAGCGGGCGGCGCGCGGTGCTTTGCCTGCGCGAGCCGAGCCTTGGCCCGTGCTTTGGCCAAAAAGGCGGTGCAACTGGCGGCGGGCGCGCGCAGATCGCGCCGATGGCGGACATCAACCTGCATTTCACCGGCGATTTTCACGCGATCACCGCGGCGAATAATCTTCTCGCGGCGATGATCGACAATCATGTCTATTGGGGCAACGAAGCCGGCCTCGATCCGCGCCGCATCACCTGGCGCCGCGCGCTCGACGTCAATGACCGCAGCTTGCGCGCGCTGGTCGCCGGCCTCGGCGGTGTTGCCAACGGCACGCCGCTCGAGACCGGGTTCGACATTACCGTCGCCTCGGAAGTGATGGCGGCGTTTTGTCTTGCCGCCGACCGCACTGATCTGCAGGCGCGGCTCGGGCGGATGATCGTGGGCGCGCGGCGCGATGGCAGTTTCGTCACCGCAGCCGATCTCAAAGCCGCTGGCGCCATGGCGGCGCTGTTGCGCGAGGCCCTGATGCCCAATCTGGTGCAGACGCTGGAGCACTCCCCGGCTCTGGTCCATGGCGGGCCGTTCGCCAATATCGCGCATGGCTGCAACTCGGCGATCGCGACCCGGCTCGGCCTCAAGCTCGCCGATTTCGTCGTCACCGAAGCCGGCTTCGGCGCCGATCTCGGTGGCGAGAAATTCCTCGACATCAAATGCCCGAGCGCCGGGCTCGCGCCCGATTGCGCGGTGATCGTCGCCAGTCTCCGCGCGCTCAAGATGCATGGCGGGCGGGCTCGCGCCGAACTCGGCCGCGAGGATCCCGCCGCCGTCGCGGCGGGTGCGGCCAATCTGATCCGCCATATCGAGAATATGCGCGGCTTCGGGCTGCCGGTGGTGGTCGCGCTCAACCATTTCCCCGGCGATACCGGGGCGGAGTTCGAGGCGCTGCGAGAGGCCTTGGCGCCGCACGCTATCGAACCGGTGCGCTGCACGCATTGGGCGGAGGGCTCGGCGGGGGCGGCGGCGCTCGCGGAAGCGGTCGCGGCCGCTGTTGCCGGCAAAACCGCGCGCTTTCGCCCACTCTATGCGCCGGCGCTGCCGCTTGCCGAGAAGCTCCGCACCATCGCGACCAAAATTTATCGCGCCGCTGACATTCAGCTCGCCGAGCCAGCGCGCAAGCGCTTGGCGGCGTTCGAGGCCGCCGGCTTCGGCCATTTGCCGATCTGTGTTGCGAAAACCCAATATAGTTTCAGTGCCGATCCGACCCTGCTCGGCGCCCCGACAGGCCATATTTTGCCGGTTCGTGACGTCCGGCTCGCCGCCGGCGCCGGCTTCGTCGTCGCGCTCGCCGGCGAGATCATGACCATGCCCGGGCTTCCCCGCCATCCCGCCGCCGAACATATCGGCCTCGACGAAGGGGGCGAGATCGTCGGTCTTTCCTGAAAAGGCCGGCTCTCACAGCCCGAAATACGCGCGGTGCAGCCGGTCGTCGGCCATCAAGGTCGCGACATCGCCGGAAAACCCGGTGCGGCCGCCTTCGAGGGTGATCACGTGCTCGGCGAGATCGAGGAACTTGACGTTCTGCTCGGCGATCAAGAGGGCAAGGCCATCCTGGTGGAACTGCCGCAAAATGCTGATCACCTGACCGACGAAGAGCGGCGAGAGCCCGGCCGAGGGTTCATCCATCACCAAAAGCCGCGGCGAGCCGGCGAGCGCCTTGGCGATGCCGAGCATTTTGCGTTGCCCGCCCGAGAGACTGCCGGCGGCGGCCGAGCGGCGAGCGGCGAGGTCGGGGAAGGCGTCATAGAGGATGTCAAGCCGCCGCCGGAGTGCGGCCGGGTGCGCGAACTGGCCGCCGATCGCAAGGTTTTCGGCGATACTGAGGGCAGTGAAAACGCCGATTTCCGACATATAGGCCATGCCTGCGCGCACCCGCCGGTCGCTTGGCCAGAGAGTGATATCGCTGCCGGCGAAAGAAATCGTGCCACGCCAGGCCGGCATCAGGCCGAGCAGCACTTTCAAGGCGGTGGTCTTGCCGGCGCCGTTCGGCCCGAGCAAGACGACGCTTTCGCGTGCGCCGACGGCGAGTTCCGCGCCCCACAACACCTGGACCTTGCCATAGCCGCTTTCGATGCCGCGCGCGGCGAGGAGGGGGGGATCAGCCGGCATGGTCGCTCCCGAGAAAAACCCGCACGACTTCCGGATTGCGGGTGGCTGCGGCGAGCGATCCCTCAAAAATCTCGCGCCCGGCATTCATCACGATCACCCGATCGGTGAGCCGGTCGAGAAAGCTCAGCAGATGCTCGACGACGAGGAGCGCCATGCCGCCGCGCGCCAGCGCCGCGAGGCGCTCGGCCATGCGGGTCAGCTCCGCCGGGTTGAGCCCGGCGGCGAGTTCATCGACGAGCAAAAGCCGCGGCCCGGTTGCCAGCGCGCGGGCGAGATCGAGCTGTTTTTGCTGGGCGCTGTTGAGATCCTCGGCGCGCCGCTCGGCGAGATGATCGAGTTCGAGCATCGCGAGCAACGCCGCGAGCGAAACGGGCTCGTCCACCCCCCGGCGGCGGCCATAAGCGGCGGCGAGCGCGACGTTCTGGCGCACGGTCAGCGAGGCAAAGGGACGTGGCGATTGGAACGTGCGGTTGATGCCGAGGCGCGCGCGCCGGTGCGGGGCAAGGCCGCCGAGCCGCTCACCCGCAAAACGCACGGCGCCACCATCGGGCGGGTAAAGGCCGGAGATGGTGTTGATGCAGGTGGTCTTGCCCGAGCCGTTGGGGCCGACGAGGCCGAGCACTTCGCCGGCCTTGAGCGAAAAACTGACGCCATCGAGGGCGCGAAACCCGCCGAAGCGCTTGACCAGGCGATCGACGGCAAGGAGCGGCGGCGGCTCAGGGGACATCGATCCCCCTCCGCTGCAACAGCGAGGCGAGGCCACGCGGCAGGAACAGCACCAAGCCGACGATCAGCGCGCCATAGATGAGTTGGAAATATTGCGGCACCGAGATGCCGATCAGGTTATAGAGCCCATAGAGCAAGAGGACACCGGCGATCGGCCCGGTGAGCGTCGCGGCCCCGCCAAACAGCGTGAACACGATGGCAAAAATCGAAAACGACAGATCGAAGGCGGTTTCGGGATAGAATACCGAGATGTGCCAGGCGAATACCCCGCCCGCGAGGCCAGCGATCAGCGCCGAGATCAGCCAGGCGATGATGCGCGCCGATACCACCGGAATGCCGGCCATCGCCGCCGAGACAGGATCGTCGCGCCCAGCCTGAAGGGCGAGGCCGAAACTGCCATGGCGAAGCCAGGCGACGAGCGCGAAAACCCCGGCGAGGATGAGAAGGGCGGCGCCATAGCTCAGGCGCGGCGCGAACACGCTGGCGAGAGAGACGCCATAGGGGCCCTTGGTGATCTCTTGCATCGCCGGATTGGCGATGACCTGATAGACCGCTTGCGCCGCGGCGAGATTGGCGATCGCGAAATAGGCGCCGGAAAGCCGCAAAAGCGGCGTCAGAATCATTGCCAAGACAACGGCGGCGAGCCCGGCGAGGGCGAGGGCGAGCGCCGGCGGTGCCGCGAGATGCATCACCGCCAACGCAAACCCATAGGCGCCAGCGCCGAAAAACCCGACATAGCCGAACGGCAGATAGCCGGTGAAGCCGTAAATGGCATTCAGCCCCTGCGCCAGGATGAGGAACAGGACAAAGTTAAACAGCAGCAATTGATTGGCATAGATCAAGGGCAGCAGCGCGAAGATCACGACCACCGGCAGCCCGACCGCGAGAAAATCGCGCACGGCTCTAGGCAAGCCGCACCCGCCGCCCGAGCAATCCGGTTGGCCGCACGAGCAAAACCCCGATCAGCAGAAGATTGGGCAGAAGATCGGCCCAGGCGCTGGCATAGGTCTGCATTAGCAAAAGCCCGACGCCATAGATCAAGCCGCCGGCGACGGTGCCGAGCGGGTTGCCGAGCGAGCCGACGATGATCACCGCGAACGCCGCGAGATTGACGCTGGTGCCCATCGCCGGGGTGACGCTGCCGAGCATGAACGGCGCGAACACGCCGGCGAGCCCGGCGAGCGCGAGCCCGATCGCGAACGCGCGCGCGGAGATGCGATGCATGTCGATGCCACTCGCCAGCGCCTCCTCGCGGCTCGCCATCACCGCGCGCGTCAAAAGCCCGCTCCGCGTGTGATAGAGATAGAGATAGAGCGCGAGCACGGCCGCCGCGGCGATGGCGCCGCCGATCACCCAGGCGCGCGACAGGGTCTCGCCGAGCAGGTGAAACGGCCCGATGCCGAGCACCCGCCCGGGGATCGAACGCTCGGACGAACCGAACGCGATCGCCGCCAAGGCTTCGATGATCTGCTGGATGCCGAAGAAGAGAATGAGCGAGAGCATCTCGGCATCCTTGGCAAGCGCGAGACGCGGCACGACGAGATAATAGAACGGCAAGCCGAGCAGGAAAAATCCGACGATCACCACCGGCGCCGCGATGAAGGGAGAGAGGCCAAGCAGGTGGAACAGAAAAAACGCGGCATAAGCGCCGAGCATCAAAACGTCGCCATGCGCGAGATTGACGATGCGCATGACGCCGAAAACGAGATTGAGCCCAAGCCCGACCAGGGCGAAATAGCAGCCATAGATCACCCCCCCGAGCAGCGCGTGCGCCAGCATCGCGGCTCAGGGCGTGTTGAGCTGCGGCTTGGCGGTCGCGAGATCGGGCGGATAGACGACGCCGAGCTTGCCTGAGGCATCGAACTGGCCGATCGGCGTCAATTCGCCGATCTGCGCGCCATCGTCACGCAGCTCGAAGGTGCCGACCAGGGTTTTGAGCTTGCCCGACAGCCCGAACACCGCGCGGCGAAGATCGGGCTGGGCAAGGCTGTCGGCATGCGCCAGCGTCTCGCCGACGACGAGACCGGTGACGTGGCCTGCGATCGCGTTCCAGCCGAATTCGACCCCGCCTTCGCCATAGGCTTTCTCGAACGCCGCGCGCAATTCCTCGACCGTCATGCCGACGTCCGGCTTGAGCGTGAGGCCGAGCGCGGTGACATAAGAGAAAATGCCGGCCAAGCCCTGCGCCCCGACATTTTTGAGCAAGACATTGGTCTCGATGCCGGGATAAAGGGTGAAGACGGCTTTGAATTTCTGCCCCGATTCCTGAAGATTGCGCAAAAACGCGATATCGTTGCCGACATAGCCGAGTTCGAGCACGATATCGGGGTTGGTCGCCGCGATATTGTCGAGCAGCACGGCGTAATTAGAGGTGCTGGTCGGCACCCCCTGGTCGAAGACGATCTCGACCGGCGAGCCTGGTTCTTTCAACGCGGCGCGGATCGCATTCGCCTGGGTTCCGGTGAAATCATTGGTGGAATAAAGCAGGGCGACACGCTTGAGGCCAAGCTTGGCGCCGTCGCTCTTCAAAAACTCCCAAAGATAACGCGGCCAGACGGTGGACACCGGATCGGCGAGCAAGGCGATGTAGGGATTGTCTTTGCTGAAGAACGCCGCCCCCGTCCCGGTCGGGTCGAACAGAAACATTTTGTGCTCGCGCGCGATCGGCACCGAAACCGCGGTCAGCACCGAGCCCGAATCACAGATCAGAAGATCGACCTTGTCCTGGGTGATGAGCTGATTGGTGAGCGTCGCGGCGGTGCCGGGATTGCTTTGGTCGTCATAGGAAATCAGCTTGAGCGGGATTTTCTTGCCATAGGCTTTAACGAAAGCGCCGCCATTGGCGTTTTGTTGATCGACCCAGAGTTTGAGGGAGAGATAGACCGGCATCGAAATGCTGGCATAAGGGCCGGAGCCGGCGTGGAGATGGCCGATTTTGATCTCTGCCGGCGCCTCGTCGGCGCGCGCGCCGCCGGCCAGCACCAACGCGACCAAGACAGCGAAAACCGCCAAGCCATACCGCCATTGCCGCAACACTGCCATGCCATCCTCCCCCCGCTATCTTCCTTGGCCCTGGAAACTACGGCGCGGCGCGATAGGGGTCAATGCGAGCCCGGCCACATCGAAAAAGGCGCCGATCAGGCGACAAAATCGCGGCGAGGCGCTAGACTTGTCGCAAGGCCGTGCGAAAGCGCCAAAAAACCAAGGAGGAATGTCC
>NZ_JBMFWJ010000023.1:3006-42474 GCF_049965395.1 Acidibrevibacterium sp. | reverse complement strand
GGCGCCTATGAGGAAAAAACCGTTGCTGTTGACGTTTTGCCGCTGGCGATCCGCGGCCAAATCCGATAGCCCTGATTGGCATTTGTCTGTCCGGTTGACACTTCACGCTCTCTTCAAAAAAGGGTAGGATCCGCCGGCCAAAATCCTCTGGTGTGGAACTTCCCTGAGCAGAAGCCCGAGTTTCTCCAGACGAATGCGCATGGCGACGCGCGCGACCATGAAGCGCTCGGCAAGCGGTTGGGCGATGCGATCAAGAGTGGCGTCTTCGCTTTCGGAGCAGTCAAGGTCGCCGATCCAGCATTCGATACGCTGGATTTCGACGTAAGATGGTTCTATCGGTTTTCACAAACCGCAGCCCATCAGCCCATCCCTGGGCAAGCGCCGGGTTGGCGGGCAATCGGTGCGCGCGCAGCCGGCTCAATATTGCAGGGCGGCATTCACGCCGGCCAAGGCCGCCGCGCCCGGGCAGAGGGCAGCATCGTCCAAAGCATTGAGCGGCGTTGCCACCGTATTGAGATGGCGGTGGAGATCCTCGGGCTCAGGGGTGACATAAAGCAGGCCGGTGACGATCTCGCCGGCCACGGTCCGCTCCTGCAAATAGGCGAGCGCGCTGGTGCGGTCATGCGGATTGTAATCGGCGGCGAGCTTGCGCAGGCGCAACACGCCGCCATCATGCTGCACCACTTCCTCGACCGCGCCCGGCGCGTACTCGGCGGTGATGGCGGCGCGGGCGGTGATGTAATCGAGCCGGTTCACCGCCTCGTTATGTTCGCGCACATAATCGAAGCTCTTGGTGCTGCCTTGGTGGTTGTTGAACTGAACGCAGGGCGAGAGACAATCGATGAAGGCGGCGCCGGGATGCTGTAGCGCTGCCTTGATCAGCGGCACGAGTTGCGCTTTGTCGCCGGAGAAGCTGCGGGCGACGAAGGTGGCCCCGAGCTGCAACGCCAAAGCCACCAGATCGACCGCCGCATCGGCGTTGGTGACACCTTTTTTGCTCGTCGAGCCGCGGTCAGACGTTGCCGAGAATTGCCCCTTCGTGAGGCCATAGACGCCGTTATTCTCGACGATATAGGTCATGTTGATGCCGCGCCGCAGCGCGTGCGCGAATTGCCCGAGGCCGATCGAGGCGGAATCACCATCGCCCGAGACGCCGAGATAGATCAGATCGCGATTGGCGAGATAGGCGCCGGTCGCAACGCTCGGCATGCGGCCATGCACGGAATTGAAGCCGTGCGCGGCGCCAAGGAAATAGGTTGGCGTTTTCGACGAACACCCGATGCCAGAGAGTTTCGCGATACGGTGCGGCGGCAGCGACAGCTCGAAACAGGCGCGGATGATCGCGGCACTGATCGAATCATGGCCGCAGCCGGCGCAGAGCGTCGAAATCGCGCCCTCATAATCGCGCCGCGTATAGCCGACCGCGTTGGTCGCGAGTTCCGGGTGATGCAGTTGCGGTTTCGGCAGGAAACTCATGATGTGTGGTCCGATGCAATGCCCCCGCGTGAGCGCGCGGCGAGGGCGGGGAGGAGAGAGCGAAAACGCAGCGCGGCAGCCATCATGGCGCCGCCTTGCGCAAGGGGACGACGTTGCTGGCACCGCCAATCGTGCCGCCGATGGCATCGGCGATGAATTCCGCGGTGATCGGCGTGCCGTCATAATGCAGCACCCGCACCAGACGGGCGGGATCGATCTCGCCTTCGAGGATCAGCAGCGCGCGCAACTGCGCATCGCGGTTCTGCTCGACGACGAAAACCTTTTCGTGTTGGGCGATGAAGGCCAGCACGTCGTCATGGAAGGGAAAGGCGCGGATGCGCAGAAGATCGAGGGGCACGCCGTCGGCCGCCAGCATGTCCGCGGCTTCGTTCATGGCGGGCGCGGTCGAGCCATAATAAATCGCGCCAAATTGTGCCGGCGTTGCGGCATCGCGCCGCTGCGGCCGCGGCACGAGTGCCTTGGCGGTTGCGAATTTGCGGAGCAGCCGCTCCATGTTGCGCTGGTAGGCATCGCCCTCTTCGGTATAGCGGGCATACTCGTCGCGGCTGGTGCCGCGCGTGAAATAGGCGCCCTTGGTTGGATGCGTGCCGGGCAAGGTGCGATAGGGGATGCCGTCGCCATCGACATCGCGATAGCGCCCGAAATCCCGGCCCGCTTCCAGCTCCGCCGCCGTCATCACCTTGCCGCGATCCATGCGCCGCGCATCGCTCCAGGTGAAGGGCGCGCAGAGGCGTTCATTCATGCCGATATCGAGATCGAGCATGACGAAAACCGGGGTTTGCAGCCGATCGGCGAGATCGAACGCCTGCGCGCCGAACAGAAAGCATTCGTGCGGGTCTTCAGGAAACAGCAGGACATGCTTGGTGTCGCCATGCGAGGCATAGGCGCAGGCCATCACGTCGCCTTGCTGGGTGCGGGTTGGCATGCCGGTCGAGGGGCCGGCCCGCTGGACGTCGAACACGACCGCCGGAATCTCCGCGAAATAGGCAAGGCCGAGAAATTCCTGCATCAGCGAGATGCCGGGGCCGGAGGTCGCGGTGAAGGCGCGCGCGCCGTTCCAGCCTGCCCCGATCACCATGCCGATCGCCGCAAGTTCGTCTTCCGCCTGCACGATCGCGGCGCGCAGGCGCCCAGTTTCGGGCTCTTTGCGAAAGCGGTTGGTATAGCGCGTGAAGGCTTCGGCGAGTGAGGTCGAAGGCGTGATCGGATACCACGCGCAAACCGTCGCGCCGCCATAAATCGCACCGAGGGCTGCGGCACTGTTGCCGTCGATGAAAATACGCTCGCCGACCGCCTCGGCACGCTGCACGCGCAAGCCGATCGGGCAGGCGAAATGCACGCGCGCATAGTCATAGCCGAGCCGCATCGCCGTCACGTTCGGCGCGATCAGCTTCTCCTTGGCTTTGAATTGCTCGGCAATCAAGTGTTCGAGCACCGTCGGCGCGATGTCGAGCAAGGCGGCGAGCGCGCCGACATACATGATGTTCTTGAAAATCTGCCGCTCGCGCGGCTCGGCGTAGGTTTCGTTGCAGAGCGCCGTCAGCGGCATGCCGAGAACCGTGATATCGTCACGCAGGTTGCGCACGATCCGGGTCGAATCATAAAACAGATAGCCGCCCGGCTTGATCGCGGCGAGATCGCGCTCCCAGGTCTGCGGGTTCATCGCGACCATGAGATCAGTGCCGGCGCGCGCGCCGAGATGGCCGGATTGCGAAACCCTCACCTCATACCAGGTCGGCAGCCCCTGGATATTGGAGGGGAAAATGTTGCGCGGCGTCGCCGGCACGCCCATGCGCAAGATCGCGCGGGCGAACAGGGCATTGGCGCTGGCCGAGCCGGAGCCGTTGATATTGGCGAAGCGGACGATAAAATCATTGATCTGGGGTGCGGCGGTCATGGCGGCGCTCACAGCGCAGGCGCGGGTTGCGGCGCGCCGACTTGCGCAAGATCGAGCAGAAAACGCTGCATGTCCCACGCACCGGTCGGGCAGCGTTCGGCACAAAGGCCGCAATGGAGGCAGACATCCTCGTCTTTCGCCATGATGCGCCCGGTTTTCAGCCCATGCGCGACATAAAGCGCCTGCTCGAGATTGTGCGCCGGCGCGTTGAGGCGGGTGCGCAGCTCGGCCTCCGTCCCATCCGCGGTGAAGGTGATGCAATCGACCGGGCAGATATCGACGCAGGCATCGCATTCGATGCAGAGTTTGGCGGAAAAGACGGTCTGCACGTCGCAGTTGAGGCAGCGCTGCGCTTCCTTGAAGGCAAGCTCGGCATCGAAGCCGAGTTCGACCTCCGCCGTGATGTCGCGCAGCGCCTGCCCCTTTTCGATATGTGGCACTTTGTAGCGGAGATCGATGGAGACGGCGTTGTCATAGCTCCATTCATGAATGCCCATTTTCTGGCTGACCAGCGCGACATGCGGCGGCGGCCGGTCATGTGGATCCTGGCCACGCAGCATGAGGTCGATCGATAGCGCCGCCTGATGCCCGTGCGCGACCGCCCAAATGATGTTTTTCGGCCCAAAAGCCGCATCCCCGCCGAAAAACACGTGCGGCAGCGTCGATTGCAGCGTCACCGGATCGAGCACCGGCAGGCCGTTGCGCTCAAAGGCGATGCCGGCGTCGCGCTCGATCCAGGGAAAGGCGTTTTCCTGCCCGATCGCGACCAGCACGTCATCGGCGGGAACGAACGCGTCAGGCTCGCCGGTCGCAACGAGATGGCGGCGGCCATTTGCGTCGTACTCGGCGCGCACGGGCGTAAACGTCATGCCGGTCAGCCGGCCCTGCTCATGCACCACCGTTTTCGGCGCGAGATAATTGAGGATCGGGATGTCTTCGCGCATCGCGTCCTCTTTTTCCCAAGGCGACGCTTTCATCTCCTCAAAGCCGGAGCGGACGATGACGCGCACCTGCTCGCCGCCCAAGCGGCGGGCAGAGCGGCAGCAATCCATCGCCGTATTGCCGCCGCCGAGCACGATGACGCGCTTGCCGATCGCCTTCACATGGCCGAAGCTGACGGAGGCCAGCCAGTCGATGCCGATATGGATGTTGGCCGCCGCCTCGGCGCGGCCGGGGACATCGAGATCGCGCCCGCGCGGCGCGCCGCAGCCGACGAAAATCGCGTCATAGCCCTCCCCGAGCAGGGATTTCAGGCTGTTGACGCGTTCGCCCAGCCGCGCGCGCACGCCGAGATCGAGAACATAGCCCACTTCCTCGTCGATCACCGTCTCGGGCAGGCGAAAGCGGGGAATTTGGAAGCGAATGAAGCCGCCGGCCTTCGCCTCGCCATCGAAAATCGTGACATCGTGGCCGGCGGCGGCGAGATCGCGCGCGACGGTGAGCGATGCCGGCCCGGCGCCGACGCAGGCGATCCGCTTCCCCGTCCGCGTCGCCGGCGGCTGCGGCATGCGCGCCGTGATATCGCCCTTGTAATCGGCGGCGACGCGTTTGAGCCGGCAGATCGCGACCGGATCCGCCTCCACCCGGCCGCGGCGGCAGGCCGGCTCGCACGGGCGATCACAGGTGCGGCCAAGAATGCCTGGGAAAACATTGGATTTCCAGTTGACCATATAGGCATCGGCATAGCGCCTGGCGGCGATTAGCCGAATATATTCGGGGACTTGCGTGTGGGCCGGACAGGCCCATTGGCAATCGACGACTTTGTGAAAATAGTCGGGATTACCGATATCGGTCGACTGCAAGCGCGTTTCCTTCCGTTTGCCCGCCAGCCGTTTGCCCGCCAGCGCTCAGGGGGGCGGCCTGCCCGCGATCGCCTGCTGGCGATACGGGCAGCGTATCACCCCATTGTTGGCTTTAATGATAGCGAGGTTTCGCCCGCGCCGAAAGAGCAGGCGGCAAGGCCACGAAAGGGGTTGCGGCGGGGCGCAAACGCCTCTGGCGCGGGCTCGGCGCGCGCCTTGGGCCGAGCCCCGGCATGTTCGCAAGGCTGCGTCTCAATCCCGGCATGGCTCGCGCCGCCGGCTTGCGGCGCATAGGCGCGCCTTATGCCGCCGCGGTCAGGCGCTTGACGAAGGCGGAGAGGCGATGGCGGCGGAGTTCGGAGCGGGCGGCGGCGTCATTCGTCATGTAATTGAGCTGGATGACGAAGCGCTGGCCGATGAAGGTTTTATGGCCGTGCCAGGCCGTCGCGCTGTTGGGAAAGACGAGGAGAGTGCCATTCACCGGCGGCACCTCGACCGCGAAATCCTCGAGATCGCGGCTGCGGAGCAGGCGGAGGCAGCCCTCATGCTGGCCCCAGGACTCGTCTTCGGGGTTGAGATAGAGCAGCACGGTGACGCGTTTCGCGGTCGAATCGCAATGGATATGCCCGTCGCGCTCGGTCGATTGGCCGCGCAGCGTCACCATCGTCGGCGCGTCATCGAGGTCGAGGCCGAACCGTGTCGAGATGGCGGCGCGAAACCGCGGGCCCTCGAGTTCGCCGACCAGCGCCGCCGCCGCGGGCCCAAGCGCCAGCGAGGCGATCGGGAACGAGCCGCGCTTGGTCATGCGTGGCAGATCGCGAAACACCGCCGGCAGCGCCGGCTCGGGCACGAAATGCGGCACGACGATGTGGGGGAACGGGTCGGTCGCGACCGGGGTTGCGTGCAGGCGCTGGTAATCGAGGGTGATCATGGCGGGCTCGCTCAGGGTTTCTCGCGACGATTATATAGCATGGTTCGCGGCCGCTTCATCCACCGCGATTGCCCGCTGCCGGCGGCGGCGCTATGGGCCAGGCCAGCATGGATGACCAGAGCCGACCATTGCGGGCCGAGCAAGGCCCGCTTGCCGCCTATCGTGACCGCCTCGCCACCGGCGCGCTCGCAACCGACCCCGCCCAAGCGCTTCTGGCGGAGCGGCTGCAGGAGCTATGGGCGCGGCTTCGCGATTACGACCCGCAGCCGCAGCCGGCGAGCAACGGCTTGCTCACGCGTTTCCTCCGTCGCAAGCCGACCGAGGGCGCGCCCGAGGAGCGGCCGCACGGGCTTTATATCGTCGGCGAGGTCGGGCGCGGCAAATCGATGCTGATGGACATGTTTTTCGCGAGCGCCCCCCTCCAGCGCAAGCGCCGCCTGCATTTCCACCGCTTCATGCAGGATGCGCATGCCAGCGTGCATCGCTGGAAGCAGCGCCACCCCGAGGGCGCCGACCCGATCCCGCCGCTCGCCGATGACATCGCCGCCGGCGCGGCACTCCTCTGTTTTGACGAGTTCCAGGTCAATGACATCGCGGATGCGATGATTCTCGGCCGCTTGTTCGAAGCGCTGTTTGCGCGCGGCGTCGTCGTTGTCGCGACCTCGAACACCTTGCCCGACGATCTCTTTCGCGGCCAGCCCGGGCGCGACGCCTTTCTCCCCTTCATCGAATTGATCAAGAGCCATCTCGACGTGCTGGTGATGGAGGGGGGGCGGGATTGGCGGCGGCGGCGGCTCGAGAGCATGGCCGCCTGGCTGGTTCCGGCGGATGCGCGGGCGGAGCGGGCGCTCGATGAGATTTTCGCAACCCTCGCCGAGGGGGCAGCGCCGGCGCCGGCTCGCCTTCACGTGATGGGGCGGCGCTTGCTGGTGCCGCTCGCCGCGGGGCATGTCGCGCGCTTCGATTTCGCCACATTGTGCGGAACGGCCCTCGGCGCTGGCGATTATCTCGCGCTCGCGACCCATTATCAGGCGCTGGTGCTCGATGCCGTGCCGCGTCTGTCGCCAGAGAATTTCGACGAGGCGCGGCGCTTCATCACCTTGATCGACGCGCTCTATGACCATCGCGTCAAACTCTTCGCCTCCGCCGACGCGCCGCCAGACGGCCTCTATCGCGATGGCGAGGGGGCGCGCGCTTTTGAGCGCACCGCCTCACGGCTGATCGAAATGCAAAGCCGCGCCTATCTCGCGCTCAGCCATCTCACGTGACGGAAAGCGCGCCCGCGCGCCCTGCCGCTGGGTTACGCCGCAAGCCCGCGCATGGCTTGCTCGAGCTGCGCCCAATCGACGCCCGCGGGGTCAGTTCCAGTTGCGCGCAGCCAGTCCGGCGAGAGGAGAGCGTAGGCTTCCTCGGCGTAGGTCTCCCACCACGCCCAGGTTATTTGCTTCAACGCCCCCCAGGTGACGCAGATCGGCCCGATTGGGTTGTAGCCGACCAGCGGCACGCAGTGGCCACCCCACGATCCGGGCGCGTCGACGGTCTCGGTCCAGATGTCTTCGCTCTGCGCCGAAAGAGGCAACGCGATTCCGGTGTAGAGATTGCCGAAGGTCGCGAGGGCGCGGCGCACCGCCTCGAGATCGTGCGGATCGACGCCGGCCGCGCCGGTAAGCGTGTCTGGCCCTCCGTCGGGCGTCGCCATCCCGCTCGTCGCCCAGTAGCGTAGCACGACGGCGCAGAGCGCGCCCCGGTCGGTCGCCTCGTCGCCTGGCACGTAGCCAGAGACGGCGCTGTACGCGGCGAGCACTTGCGCGTCGTCCATCACCACCGGCGCGGCGTCGGTATATGTGGTCCACTGTTGGATGACGTGACCCACGGCGGCGCAGGTGCAGTCGCCTACCTGATCGTTCGCCAGCATCGGCCAGGACGGGATGCGCGAGAACCAATCGACGCTCTCCGCGCTGGTTGGAGCCGGTGTCCAAAGGGCCTCGAGGCGCGGCAAGCGCGTATCCTGAGCCGCGCGAACGCGACCGAGTTTCATTTTTGAGTGATCAGTCACAATGCTCTCTCCTCGCGTCCGCAGCGCCAGCTTTGCAGACGATAGTTGGGATGATCGCGCAGCCAGCGCTCGGCTTCGGTTTGCCCCGCGCGCAAGCAGGCGATCGGGGTAGGGAAGGGAGCCGCGAGCGTGCGCGTCTCGCACGCCGGCGCGCTCAGCGTGCAGACGACGAAACTAAGCGTGATGGGGTCCATAAGGGGGTTTCCTCCAAGGTCGCGAGCGCGCTCTCGTAAGCGCCGATATGATGATCGGCGAGCGGGTCGTCCGCCGGCGCGCCGATCTCGATCTGCTGGCGCGGGCGGAGATAGACGCCTGGTAACCACGGAACATCCGGCACCGGGTCGTCGCCGTTGCGATAGCTGCGCACAGCGATCGGCGAGAGGAGCCGGCGCAGCTTCCAGGATCCGCAGCGCGGCGCGCCGAAGGTCACCACCGCCGCCGGGGGCGTGCGGCGCGCCACGAGGATGCCCCCGAGCAAGAGCGCAAGCGCACCGCCGAGGGAATGCCCGGCGATGATCGCGCCGCTGAAGTCGGCGCAAGCCATCGGTGCGCGCCGGTAAAGCTCCCAGGCGCCCGTGCAAAAGCCGCTATGGCAGATGCCGAGCGTTGCATCCCAAGTCGGCCACGCCGCAAAATCGCGCAGCCATTCTCCGATTTCGCGCTTGGTGCCGGGGATCGCGAAGACCGGTCGGTCGTCGGCGACCGTATAAAGCGCCGAGAGTTCGCCGGCGAACCAGGTCGCGTTGGTATAGCTCTGCGCGACGAGGCGGCAGAGATCGAGATCAGTCGGCATTGAGCAGACCTCCCGCCGCCAACGCGATGCGGCAAATCCTGAGACGCCAGCCCGAGAGAAAGCGCGCATCAGCGGGGAGGGCCGCAAGCCGCGCGGCCTGAAACGTCGCGCAGAGCGCGAGCAAATCATTGTGGCGTGCGGCGACGGCGGCGAGCGTCGCTGGCCCGATCACGCCGTCTGTCGCAACCCCGACCGCGGCTTGCAGCCAACGCGCCGCCGCTCCGACGCCGTCATTGACCGCGGCATCGAAGACCAGCATCGCGAGCGCCGGCGGGAGCTTGTCGCCTTCGATCGGCGCCCAGTAATCGCGGGCGTAGATCGCTTTTGCGTCCGCGAGCGAAAGGGACGCGATATCGAGCCCGGGATAGGCCGCTGCACTGATTCCGAATTTCGTGCCGCGACAGGCGCCGAGCCCGATCGCGCCGCCCGACCAATTGCCAGGATCGTCGGGATCGGCGGAAAATCCGCCTTCCTCGCCGATCGTCTCGGCGAAGCAGCGCGCGAAAACCTCAGTGCCCAGCACGGAAGTCTTGCGCCTGCTCGGCGAGCACCCGCTCGGCTTCAGATGGTGTCATCGCCGCACTGGCAGCGGCCGGCACCGGCAGCCCAACGGCGGATTCGAGGACCGGCAGCATGACATTGGCGGCGGCAAGAATCTCGGGCACCGGCGCCGGCAGCGTCCGCACTTCCGAAAGCGCCGCGACCATGGCATTGACGGCCGCGGCAAGCTGCTCCACCTCTGGCTGCGCAGCACTCGCGCTGGTCGCCTGCGCGACCGCGGCCGCCGCCGCTTGCACCGCCGAAAGCGCGTCATCGAGCTGAACGAGCTGGGCCGCGCTCAAAACATTGGCGTCGCGCAAATCCTTGGCGGCAGCGGCGAGGCCGGTTGCGATGTTGTCGGCGTCGGTCGCAACCGTCGGGAGCGAGACGGCGCCGTTGACACAGGCGCCGAGCAGGAAAGCAGCGCCGGCGAAAGCGGCAATGGGGAACAGACGCATCAGTGTTTCTCCTCGGATTGGGGGGCTTGGGATGGCGCGCGCAGCTCTGCGGCAAGCTTCTCTGCGGCGCGGGCGAGAGTCTCCGCGTCGGCCTTGGCGGCGTTGTTGTCAGGCAGCAGAATAGAGACGATGGCGCCGACGACGATCGACAGCGCCGCCGCCCACGTCATTTGCTTCGTCAGCACCGCCTCGAGCGCACCACACAAAGCGGCAAGGCCGGCAACCGTGCTCGGTTGCCGGAGAGTGTCACGAAAGCTCATGGAAACTCCTCTCAGCGCGTTACGCCATCCAAAGGTCTGGGATGGGCGTTCAAAATCGCGGTATCGAGCCGTGTGTTGATTTGGCTGAGGGCGGCGTTGATCTGCGCGATCACCGCCCGCTCGGCATCGACGCTTTCATCGATGCGCCGGCCGATTCCGGCGAAGCGCTCGGCTTCGTCGGCGCGCGCGGCGATCAATTGCTGCTGCAAACTTTCGATGGATTTCTCGCGCAGCGTGATCTCGGCGGTGATTCGCTCCTCCTCATGGCCGACGGTGACGGCGACGTAAAACACCGAACTGATTACCGCGCCGACCATACCGAGCAGCGACAGCAGATTGCCGGCGGTGACGACACCATCAAAGCGGACGTGATGGTTTTTGCCTTCTTCCATCACGCGTCTCCGGCACCGAGAAGACACGTATCGACCGGCGCGCCATTGAACTCGGGCAAGCGGCGCGGGTTGCCGTCACGCGCCTCACTCGCGGCCTTGGCAAGCTTCGCCTTGAGGGCAGAGTAAAGCATCGCCGTGGTGATCGCATGGCAATCCGTCCCTGGCGGGAAATCGGCGAACGCCAACGCATAGCATCGCGGCGTCCCGAGCGGGTTACACCCGGCGCGTCGCGCCGCCTCCGAGACATACCCGGCCAGCGCGATTTCGATGCGTTTGGCATCGAAGAAATCCTGGCGATGGACGATGCGCCAGTAGGTCACGGGCGCGCCGGTGTGATCGGGATCGAGCGATTTCGTCAGAGCCATCGGGAAAACTTCCTATTGCAGGCGCGCCCAAAGCGCGCTGGTCGCGAAGAAAATGAAGCGGGTGGCACTGTTTGCCGAAAGCGTCGTCGGCGCGCCGGAGATCGTCTGCCCGGTATTGGCGTTGAGGGTGAGCGCGGTGATGGCGGGGATGGTCGCGATGGTCACTTCCTGGCCGTCGATCGGTGCCGCCGGCAGGGTTACGCTCAGAGCAGCCAGCGTCGCGCTGCCGGCGATCTGCAACAGCGAACAATTATTCGGAACGACGAGCGCGGCGCCACTCGTCGGCGTTTGATAGCTGTAGGATTGTTCGGCGCGCGCCCCGAGCAGCGCAACCGGAGAACCGCCGGCGCCGACGGAGCCGAGCGCAACCGCGCCGTCACCGGCGCCGGCGAGTGTCACGCCGTTGGCGGCGAGCGCGCCGGCGCTGCTGATCGCCGCCGGTGCGCTCGCGCTGCCGGGTTTAAGGCTCAGGTAATTCGCGAAGTTGGCAATTGGCGTGAGGCGCGCCGCGTCCGCGCCGTTGGCGGAAAAATGCAGAACGCCATTTCCCTGTGTCGCCAGCGCGAGATCGACCGCGGCCGCCTCGCCCGCGCTCGCCAGGCCCGGCGGCGCACCACTCTCCGCGCCAAACAGCCGAAGCCCGTTGACCGCGCCTGCGACAACGCTATTGAGCGCCGGCGCATAGGCGTAATTCGGCTTGTCCCAGCCATTGCCGACATCATGGACGTTGGCAGACGCCGTCGTCGTGAGCGCCGCGACACTCAGCGTCTCGGTCGCGCCAGAGGAGGTCGTCGCGCTGACGCTGATGCCTGCTTGCGCCGGCGCATAAAGGACGAGCGTTGCGGCACTCGGATGAACGGTGACGAAAACGCCCGCGGCGGGCGCATAATGTCCCGAAAGCACGGCAAGCGGTGTTGTGAACGTCACCGCGCCGTTGAAGGCGATCTCGGCAGTGATGGCGGCACTGAGTGTTACCGTATTACCGGCGATCGCGGTGATCCGCGCGCCGGCCGGGATGGCGGCATTGCCATAGGCCACCATGCCAACACTGAGCGCAGTGGCATCATACAGTGTGAGCGTGCTGGCACCGGCGAGGGCGGTTTGCGCCGTTGTTGCCGGCGCGACCACGGTTGCCGCAAGCACGGCATTGGCGAGCCCGAGCGCCGCACTCGCGAGACTATCGCCGCTGGCAAGCGTATAGCTCACCGCGATGGGCCCACCGATCAGTGCGCTCCCTGACATCGTGAGCGTCAACACATCACCGGCCGTCGGTGTGCCGCCGATGGTAATGGCTGCGGCGGCAAGCAACCCGCTCGCGATCGCGCTTGCGCCATTGGTGTTGACCGAGGTATTGCCGGCGAGCGTCAAAAGCCCGCCGGCGGTTTCGATATCGACCGGCAAAGCGCAGCCGGAAAAGCAGTTTCCAACGATGGTTGCCGCCAGAATGTTGCTGATTTGGATGCCGACGCCGCCATCTTGTGGCAAAACATCGTTGCCGATGAGGGAAAGCCGCGCATTCGGCGCATCGATACGAAGAGCAGGTTGCGGCGAAATCACGCCGTTATGGGCATAGCGCGTGAGCTTGCTGTCAGTGATGCGAATCTCGTAGACATAATCCCCTTTGATGTCGAAAATCATGCCCTCGCAAAAGCCGACCTCCATGTTGGCAACGGTCAGCATAAGATCGGCGCCGGAGGCCGATTCGTAAACATTCGGCGCGGGATTTTCGATCAGAAACAAGGGTGGCGGCGCAGAGGTATCGCCTGCAATATAGCCATAGACGCTGAAATTCTCGAAATGTGTGGTTTGCAGAACGCCGTTATTGACGACTTTCAAAACCGAGCCGACCGAGTCGAAATTCGTCTCGGTAAAGTTCCCGGCAAGCGTGCCGCCATCGACCAGGATCGCGGTGCGATAGCCGAACACGAAATTGCCGACCGCAATCGGCCCGCCATTGGTGGTCGAGGAGGGGGCGCTCGCGCTGCCATTGCCGGAGACCAGCAGCCAGACGCTCCGCGTTGTCGCGTAATTGCGGAGATAGTAGTTATTCTGAATGGCTTCGAACGTTGCACCACCGGCAAGCGCCGCCAGCGTCGGCACGGTGATGGTAACGGTATTGCCCGAGATGCTGGCGATGGTGGCGTTATAGGGAATAGCGCCATTACCGCTGAGCGGCATGCCGGGCACGAGATTGGCGACGCTGTTGACCGGGAGCGCCGTGCTGCCGGCGGCAACACCGGCGGCAAGCGTCAGCGTGACCGCAACCGTTGCCGCGGCACCGCCGCCATAATGCAGCATCTCGTCCTGGAACACGCCCCAGGAGAAGAAATTGTCCGACATGAAGATGATATCAGCAACGTTGGGAAGATTGAAACAGACATTGAGGGCACTGATGCGGTTGCGCGTAAACATCACGTCACCGACCGTGGTCGACGCCGGAACCGTGAAGAAATCGTACGCGTTGGTGACCTGATTGTCGGTGAACACCACGTCAGCAACGGCGGAAATCCCGGTCATGCCAAGAAACAGCGGCGGATAGACGATCGGGCCGCTCGGCTGGTCGACCTGGTTCGGGTAGTAAAAACAAAGCCGCTCGATCAGCACCGAGGCGCCGATCAGAAACGGCGATTGCGCCGTTCCGGTGATCCAGATCTGGCTGCCGTTTTTGCCATAGGGATAGCCGAAATCGGTACCGCTATCGCCGATCAAGGCAACATTCTGGAGCGTGACTTGCGCGGCGCCAGCAAGCAGAATCGGGCCGCCCGCTGGGATATAAAGCGCTTTGTTGGCAGCGCTTGCGGCGGCGACGGCGGCGGCGAACGCCACCGAATCATCGGTCGTACCGTTGCGCGCAAGGCCAAAATCGTCGACATTGATGCGATCGGCAAAGCGCGCGGCAAGCGAACGTGCCGTCGTGGTCGCGCTCGCGATCGCCGTCGCGTTCGAGAGATCGGTCGCGCTGACGCTGCCGCCGCTGATCGCGACGGCAGACGCGCTTTGTGTTGCGAGACTCCCAAGCCCGAGATTGCCGCGCGCCAGAACCGGATTGGCGAGATCAGAGAGATTGTTGCTACCCTGTAACGCGCCGGTCAGACGCGGATCGTTGCCGGCGGCAACCGTTCCTGCCGTCGTGCCGATATTCGCTGAAAGCGTCGCGTTGGCGAACGTAAGACCATTGCCGATTGCGATCGTCTCCGGGCTCCCGGCGCCGAGGCTCGCGCGCCCGAGCAGCGAGCCGGTCGGCACGCTGAGCGCGGGCTCGGTGCCGGCGAGCAATGTGGCAACAGTGACCGAGCTAGTCACGCCATTTTGCTGCAAGGGCAACTCGTCATCGGAATTGACCGAGGTGACGGTAGGCAGTTGCGGAATGGTGGGCATGGTAAGCCTTTCGTTACGGGTCGCGAAATCAGGCGACGGCAACCCACCCGGTTGCCGCGGTTCCGGTTTGCTTCACCCAAAATGTGCTACCGACACCGCCGGCGAGATTGCGGTAATCAGAGCCGGGTGGCGCGGCGAGGACCCCTTCCGGCGAGCCGGTGCCGATGGTCGAGATCACGCCTTCGGGCGCGGCGTCGGACGTGATGCGAAGAACGCCTGCGCCATTGGGATGAAGGCGCACATCGCCGCCATTGACGCTGCCGAACGTGACGGATCCATCGCCAGGAAACGCGAAATAGCCGCCGAGCGGCACGATGCCGGCGCGCCACGCGCCATAGGTCGCTGTCCATTCAACATCACTGTTGGCCGGCACCGTGAGGTCGAACAATGTCCAGTTTTCCTGAAACGGGGCCGAGCCGACACGGGTAAACACGACGGCTTCGTTGCAGCGCGCGCGAAGCCGCCGGCCGGTTGGCAGCGGCGCCGAGACATAGGCGGTTGCGGCCGCGCCGGTGCCGTTGCCGCTAATAGTAACCGGAACGGACGCCCCGATCGCGCCATAGCCACTGCCCGCGTTGGTGAGCGCGATGCCAATGATCGCGCCATTGCGAATGAACGCGGTCGCACTGGCGCCACTGCCGGGCCCGCCGATCGCCACCGTCGCCTCGGTATAATTCGTCCCACCTTCGATGACGCGAACGAAGCCGATCGCACCCGTCATGGCGTATTGCGAGGAAGACACCATGCTGGCGATCGGGCCGGCGACCGTGGTGATCATGAATTCATCAGCAATGTCGGGAAATACCAGCGTTTGCGGCCCGCTGTCGCTGGTGACCGGATTGATGGTAAGAAGCGCCGTGTCGTTCCAGGAGTTGCCGGAGATCAACACAGAATCGGTGGCGACCGTCAGGCACTGCGCGATCGTAGCCGCACCCGCTCCCATGAAGCGGTTGTTCCGTATGACGACGTTCTCTGGCCCATCACGTAGAACGATACCGCCGCCTTGCGAAAACCCGATCCAATTGTCACTGATGGTGAGGTCCGCGCAGCTGATGCCGAAATTATTGCCGTGGCCGTCGGTTTCGACATTATTGACTTGAATGGCCCAGAGCGTACTCCCTTGGATGCGGTTGCGCGAGACGCGCATATTCTCGCTGCCGCCAGGATTGATACCGATCGCAGCGCCCGAGATGAAATTGCCGACGATATCGCCATGGATCGCGCCGCCCGAGTCGATCCCGTAAGGCGCCGTGCCGTTAAGCCAAACAATCGTATTGTTGCCGATCAGACTGTAGGAGGTATTGGCAAGCAGGCCCGCGCCGTTGGCGCCGTTGTCGACGAGCATGTTGCCAGTGACTGCAAGCGCCTGGCCCGCAACCGCGATGCCGTAGTCGCTATTGTCATGGCAGATATTATTGGCAACCAGAATCGCCAACGCATCGGGATTGGCATTACCCCAGACGGGCGGCGTCGTATTGCTCTGGTTGAAATTACCAATCGAGATGCCGCGCTGATTGTTCCAGGCGCGACAATTGGCGACGAGACAGAGATGAAGTTTTTGAAGAAAGTTTGGATCGGTGTAGTCGATGACGATGCCATAGCTGCCATTGTCATGGGCGCGCGTTCCGGTAATCGTAACCCCGATCACCGCCTGCACCCAGATCCCATGGATCGCATTGCCATAGGCTTCGCAATCGCGGATTTCGTATTGCACGCTCTCGGGATCGGAGGCTTGAATGACGAGGCCGGAGCCCATCGTCGGCCCGCCGGCGCCGGTGAAAACGCAGGTTTCAAACACCGCCTTGGTGCAGGCGGGCGTAACCAGAACCGCCCAGCTATCGGTGGTGATGGTGGCGTTGGCGTCAAAGATGATGCCGGCGGCGTAGAACGCGGCACTCGAGAGAGATATCCACGCATCACCGGTGCTTTGCGCGCCGCGTCGGAGGATCGTCTGCCCCGGCGCGCCGAGGAGAACGGCGCTCGCGGTGTTCGGCGTCCATTGGCCGGTCAAGAGATAGGTCTTCGGGCCAAAGCGCAGCGGCCGGCCGGAAGCAAGCGCCGCATTAATCGCGGCGGTATCGTCCGTCACGCCATCGCCCTTGGCGCCGAAGCTCTCCACGGCAACGCTGTCTTCGAGAAACTGCGCGATCGTGCGGCTGGCGGTTGCGCCGTTGGCGATGGCGACCATGCCGGAGGCAGAAATATCGGGCAGTGTCGCGATATTTTGCATGAATTGCGCGTAAGGCACGGCGACGTTGGCGGCGTTCTGCCCGAGCGGCACGAGATCGCCGGCCTGTGGCGCGATCCCGGCGCCGAGTGCCGGCACTGAATAGGGCGCCGCCGTCGCGCTTAGAACGCCGTTCGCGAGCGAGAGATTGGCGCCGATACCGATCGCTTGCGCGCCGCCGACGGCAGGGCCCGGATTGCCGAGAAGCGTGTTGGGACCAATGGCGAAGGCCGGCTGCACGCCGGCCAATATCTGCGCGCGGGTGACCTTGCGGGTGATGCCGTTCTGGCTCGTCGGATATTCGTCGGTGTCGGCCGCGGAGATCGCCGGCGGCAGGGCGTCAATGGTCATCATGCTCAGCTGCCCGTGATCAGAATCGGATTGCCGTTTTGATCGGTGAGGATTAAGCCAGTGTTGGTGATCAGATCATCCGGCAGAACCGGCAGCGAGGAGAGAGAATAGACCGGCAGCAAAATGCTGCGCGCGAGCGTGCGGCCGGAAAACGTGCTGATCGTGACCGTGACGGTGTAAACCGTGCCGGATTGGCCAGCGGCGAGCCAGAGAACCGCGATTGCGCCATTGGCGAGCGCAGAATTTAGCGTGAGATCGCCGGGATTGTCGGGCGCGATGGTCACCGAAAGCGTCGAGATGCCGTCGCCAGGATTGCCCGCGAGGGCTGCCGAGATGTCGAATTGATAGTCGAGAACATCATTCGGGTCCTTGAGCGGCCAGATCGGCAGGGCCGGCACCGCCGGCTGGGTTCCGCGTGGCACCGGGACGAAACCGTCGAGCACCACCGTGCGCGCGGTCGAGGGCTGCCAGACATGGGTTGCGGGCGTGGACATGGCGTTCTCCGAAGCTGCTGATCACCACTCAAGAATGACGAGACCGTTGGCGCCCGTGCCGCCGGCGCCGTCGGCGATGCCGCCGGAACCACCAGCGCCGGCGAAGGCGCCATCAAGCCCCGGGAGACTGGTCGCGCTGCTTCCCGCCGGCCCAAAGGCGCCGCCGCCGCCAAAGGCCGCGCCACCGCTCCCGCCGACCAAGCCGCCGCCGGGAAAGACGAGGCCGTTTTGGCCAAACTGCCCGGTAACACCAAGGCTTCCGCCAGAGCCGGTGCCACCGTTGGCGGCAGCGACGCCAGCGGCGTTGGCGCTGCCGCTGCCGCCCGGCGCGCCACCCGTCGCTGACGCAAACGTGCCGAAACTGGTCGTGCCACCGGCGAGGCCTGAGGTGCCGCCGACGCCAACGGTGATCGCAATCGTGGTCCCTGGTGTTACCGGGAAATACCCCTCGGTATAGCCGCCGCCGCTGCCGCCGGCGCCACTGCCGCCACCGCCCGCACCGCCGCCGCCGCCCGCCCCCCAGAGGCGTGCGCGCACCTGCGAGATGCCGCTCGGCACCGTCCATGTCCCGCTCTGGCCAAATGCGGTCATGCGCGAAACACCAGGCGTCAGCGCAGGGAGTTTGAAGGGAATGAAGGGCGCGGTCGGCAAGGTTTCGATGTTTGCGGCGGTGATGCTGGTGGCGCCGTAAGCGACGGTGATGACATAGAGCCCGAACCAGCCGCTATCGACCGGCGGCGTCGTCTGCGTGCCGGTCGGGGCCGGCGCGCCGGATTTCACCTGCAATTGCACGCGTTCGATGCGCGCGGTATTTTGCGCCGCGCCGGAATTCGACGGGCCACTATAAGGCTGCGCCGGATTGGCGGCGTTGTAATAGGGAAGAATGACGGGATCGGTGTCGCTTTCGATGAAGCTCGCCTCGATGAGATAGGCGATGGACTCGCCCGAAGAGGTCGGCGCCGTCAGCGTGAAGCTCGTCGCGGTAGTGTTGATGCCCATCTTCACCAAGGGATCGGTATTATCGGCCGCGAGCGCGCCATAGGCGAGCGGGTCGATAGTGGTGAGCGTGGTGATGCTGCCAGGACCGACCGTGACATCCATCGAGGCCGGCGAGGTCGGGGCGCAGGCGAGGCCATCGACGACGGTATTGCTCCCGAGCGTTGCCTGCACGAGATAGCCAAGGGCGACGAGCGTGTTGCGATTGATGGTGAGAATATCGGTGTCGAGCGGGATCGCGCCCGGATAGACGATGTTGCGGTCCATGGGTTCTCCTCTGGCGGCGGACGTTGCGGCGCCGGATGGTCAGTTGCTGATGCGGGTCCAGGCGATGGTCGCGGCCGGCAGCACCGCGGCGATGGCGGCGTCGATGTCGCTGTCGCTGATGCCGAGGCTGGCGAGAGCGAGATCGGCATATTCGATCGGCCCGACACCATAGCCGCCACCGCCATTCCAGCCGGCGACGTTGGCGATACCGTTTTCCCGTGGCCGATAGGCGGTGACGAAGCACTGAAATGGCAAACTGAGATCGCCCCAGCCGCCGGCGACGCCATAGCCCGCGCCACCGCTTGTGTAGCTTCCAGTATCTTCCGGGCGAGTCGGCTCGAAAATCACCGGCGCGCGTCCCGTAAGATCAACGAGCGCTTGCGAAAGCGCCTCGCGCGTTGCTTGCGGGCGAAGAATATTCTGATCAATGCGGACACGAAAAGCCGCGTCGCTCTCGCCGGTTTTGCGCGGGAGACCATTGCCGAAGAAATCGAGCGAGATCATATCAAGGAAAATGCCGGTCGCGGTCGCGATCCGGGTCTCTGTGGTGACATAGGCGAGAAGGCTATAGACGAAGGCCCAGATCGCGCCGATGCCGGCGAGTAGCGCGTTGAGAATGGGACTCGGGGTGCCGAACCATGGCGGCAGAACAGCCTTGATGCGGGCTGCCATGTCATTCTGATCGCCGGTTGCCATCTCAATTCACCACCACGCTCGCGGCCGTGATCACACCGGTTGCCGGCGGCACGAGATCGGCATTGACACCGTTGATACTGAGCCCTGTCACGTTGGTGACGGCGGGATCGGCGTCATAGGCGAGTTGTGCGAGACGCGAGATCGGCAAGGGTGCGCCGATGGCAAGGGTTGCGATGAAGTTGGTGATCGCGGTGCTGATCTCGGTGGCGATGGTGGCGAGCGAGGCGGTGGGAGAGAGCGTCACGGTAAGCGAAATCGCAGCCGCAATCGGCGTCGGCGGCAAAACCGCATAGCGTGATCCCACTGGCCGGACCGACTCAATCGCGGCACTCACGGTCGTGATCAGACTGGCGGGCGGATTGCCGCTCCCGTCATTGATGGTCACCGTAAAAAATCCCATTTCGGTATTGCCCGCGGGATTGGTATTCTCCTGCAGCAGATAGGTGATGCCTTGCTGGATGCCGGCGATCGCGTTGCCGATCGCGATCGGCGTCGCAAGCGAGCGGGAATTGATGTAGTTGACGAAGCGGGCGCGAAACGCGGCGTCGCTTTCGGCGTTGGTGCCGCCGGTGAAGGCGAGCGGATTGGTGACCTGGTCGATGCCGGGAATGGCGGTTGCCAGCAATGTTATGGTGTTCGGCTGAACATTGCCGGCGGTGCCGGTGGCGAGAGCGATAACCGGAACGCTCACCGAGGCGACACTGGCGGCGATGGCATAGCCATTTTGCGTGGCACTCCAGGCGGGGTTGGTGGTGACCGCGATCACCGCAAAACTCTGAGTGCCATCTGCGGTTCGCACTTCGGCGCCGACCGGGATCAGCGCCGCGTTGCTCGGCGTGTAGCGCGAGAAGGTGACATTGCCCTCCGCCGCGATCGCGGGAAGCCGGGTCAGGCCATAATCTGCCATCCAGCTATCGAGATTCGTGCCGGTGCTGGTTGCGGCCCGCGTCATCGAGAGCACTTGAAGAATGAGCCATTGCAACCACAACGCAACAGAGCTGCTCGCCTCGAGCACTGCGCGCAGCACCGATCCCACTGAGAGATCGAGCAACGCCGTGCTGGCGCCTTGCACCGCCGCCGCGGCGTTCTGCACCAAAGTCGTAAAATTTTGTAGATTGAGCATTATGAGGGATTCCGAATTCCAAACGAAAGCAGTTGCGTTTGGCCGCTCGCGGCGTCGACATAGCTGATCATGACGGCGATGGCGCCGAGCGTGTCATATGAGACGTCGATGGTTGGCGCGGGCGTTTGCGCAACGGCGCTTTCCTTGGCCAATTGTGTGCGAATGATTGCCTCGATCTGGAGCGGATTGGCGGGCTGGCCGACGAATTGCGCGAGCCCGGCGCCGTATTGCGGCTGCCAGATATACTCGCCAGGATTGGTCAGCAGCCGGCGCAGCACCCGTTGCTGCGCCCGGAGAGCGCCGGAAACCAGCGCGAGATCGCCGCGCGCATCGACCGAGAGATCATTCCCCCATTGCTGGAAGAGATCATTCATCAGCGCACCTTCTTTCCTTGTCGTCAGTTTTGCGGGGATGGCGGCGACGTCGTGGTGCCGGTGACGGTGTGGGTGTGTTCATCGTAGGCGGCGCGAAGAGAGGCGAGGGTTCCGTGCCCGTCGGCAACATCGCCGGTCGCGGTGATCGTGCCGTTGACCGAGAGATTGCCGGTGACTTTAAGGCTCGTCGCATTGACGGCTATGGAGCCATCGGCGAGCAGTTTCACGAAACTGCCGCTTTGGTGGATCAGCCAGAACTCGCCGGAGGGCGCTTGCGGCGGAGGGGCTGAGAGGCTGAACGCGCCGCCGACGATGATGCCATGTTCGGAATCCCCCTCATGCGCGATGACGAGAACCTGATCGCCGGGCGAGGGGGGAGCAGCCAGACCCCAGCCATTACCGACCCAGGCAGTTATGATCGGCAGCCAGCCGCTCAGCACGCCTTCCGGCTGCAAAAGCACCCGCGCCGTGTAGCTGGTGGGATCGACGCTGCTGACAAGCGCAAAACGCGGCTGCGCAATCGCTTGGTCGAGCGCGCCGGCATGCGCCCTGAGCGCGTTGAGAAAGCGTTCCATGGGGATCCTCAAGGCGTCGTCGTGCCGATGACGAGATTGCCGGGCGGTGTGACTTCGCGGCCGGGAGAGGTGTTTTTTGCGCGAATGCGTTCGGTGAAGCCGCCATCGAAGCGAATTTCCCGCTCGATCGTGTCGATGAAATAGAGCTGATCGAACGCCGTGCCGGTGCCGCTGATCGCGATCATGTCGCGCGGGGTGAGCGTCAGTTCGCCGGGCAAGCGTACGATCACCACCCGTTCATGCAGCGTCAATTCTTGCAATTTCGCCGTCGCATAGCGCAGCGCCTCATCGGGGGTGAGGTTTGGGCGCACGAACACATAGCTCTGCGGCCGCGCGCCTTGGCTGCCGAGGGCGGAAACCCCGCTTGCTGTCACCGTCTGGGTAAAAGCAGCGCCCTGGCGGCTGTTCCAGCTCTTGACCGTCACCGAAATATCGCCGGCCAGGGTAAGCGCGCGTTCCATGACGATATCAAGCGCATTGGCATTACCGCTCTCGGGATTGGCAGACAATGTCAGCGCGGGAACCGAGGCCGGATTGGGCGGCTGGAAATAGAGCGTGGTTCCCTGCACGAAAACGTCAAAACCCTCCCGCTCGGCGAGCCAAACCAGGAGATTCCATTCCGTGGTTGCGCGCGAGAATTGATCAAGCGTGATGCGATCATGCTCGCTGTTGTAATAGCGCCCGACGGGCGTCGTCGTCGGCGTGACCACCGCTTGCAAATTATGGTTGCCCGCAAGCGTGGTTGCGATATCAGAGGCGGTTTGGTTGGCGAAGCTCTGCTGGATGCGGCTTTCGATGAACACCGCGGTGAGATCGCGCCCCTGAAGCTGCACCGTTTGCCGCAGAACGTCGATTTGCACGCTATCGACGGCGCCTTGAATGAGGCTGACCCAGGCCATCGCGCCGAGCGGCGCGGTCGCCGGCGCGAACCCCGCTTGGAGATCGACGAGGAAGAAATTCTGTGCGCTCCAGAAGGCAGCGGTCGCGACCGGATCGACGCCGAGCGCGATCGTGATGGTGAAGCGATCGGCGGCGTAATGGTTGTTGGCTGCCACAAAAGCATCCTTCACGCCCTGCACGACAAGATCGCCAACCAAAAGGCGCAGCCTTGGCGCGCGCACCACTCCGCCGGTGCTCGCGCCATTGCCTGCAGCGGCGTTGAGCAAGCCGGTGCCGACAGCGCCTGAGGCGAGCGCGAGGCCGGGGGGAAACAGATCGCCGACGAGCCCGCTCATTGCGGCGCGATTCCGCCGGTGGCGTTGGGATCGGGATCGGGGATAAGCAGCGTCACCACGCCGCTCAGCATCGGGTCGCTGAGGTTGTTGAGCTCAGCGATGCGGATCCATTGCGTGGCGTCGTTGAGATATTGCGCGGCGAGTTGAAAGAGATTGCCGCCGGCGATGGTGATCGTCTGCATCACGAACTCGCGTTGCCGAGATTGGTTGCGGTGCGCCCGACATAGCCTTGCGCCGCGGCAAGCCCGGCGAGCGTGCCGGCCGCTGCCGTCGCTTGCGAAAGCGCGCTGGCGCCGGCGAGCGCGTTGCTGCCGGCGAGCGGCGCTGCGGTGCCGGCAAGCGCCGTCGCCGCTTGCCCCATGCCGCCGGCGATGCTCGCTTGCAGACCGCCGACGGCATTTTGCGCGCCGAGATAGGCGCTGGTGCCGAGCGTGGTCGCCCCCGGTGCTGCGAGCGCGCTGGTGGCGCCGGCGAAATTGATGCCGCTGGTCTGCGCAAGCGTTGCGGCATTGGCGAGATCGCTCGTCGCCTGGCCGGTAAGGGTTGCGACAAGACCTTCCGCAAACTGCACTTCGTCTTGAACGACGGTGCAGGCGATGCGATAGGGAATCCACCATCCTGCTTGATATTCCGCTGTGAATTCGGAAATCACCACGGAATAGAAAAAAACGTCCCAAGACAGCGGCAGCGTCAGCCCAGCGCCGCGCAGCGTGTCGAGAAGCAGCGCGCGTTCGCTGGCTGCGGCCCCCGTGAAGATACCCGACCAGGTGATCGTCGCATCGTCGCGGCCCATCGCATCGATCACGCGTGCGCCACCAGGAAGGCGATGCACGGCGAGGCGTTGCGCGCCACCGAAGGAAAGAAAAGGCGGAATCTCGAACCCCGAGAACAGCACTGGGCCGAGCGTCAGCGTCACGTCGGACATCACGTCCTCATTGCCAAAGAAATCGGTGCGGACTCACGGCACCACCGGCGCGCCCGGCCAGAGCGGGCCGAGCCGCGGATCAACCCCGGAATAGCCCGAGGGTGGCCGTGCCGCGCTTGCCGCCAGGGTTTCGCCGAACCAATGTCCGACCCGCGCGCCATCGAGAAAGACATCGCCATGAATGCTGACCGTGCCACCCGCATTCGCCGGCGAGGGGCCACTTGGCGCGGCGGGCGGGCCGGCGTCAAACAGCGGCGAGGCCGGCGCCGTTGCTGTCGCGGCACGTGAGGATTGCGGCAGCGGGCGGGCTCGCGGCATCGTCGCCGACGCCGCCGGCGCTGCAGTTTCGCCCTGCGTCGCCATCGCGTTGAGGATGAGGGCGCGCGCGTTCTCGCGAGGCGCGCCCTCATCATTGGGCGCCGCGTCAGCGAACGGCGCGCTCGGCATAAGGCCGCGGGTGAGCGCGAGCAGATCATCGAGGGCGAGCCCCTCGGGGGCGAGCGGTGGTGGCGGCGGCGGCGCGGCAACGCGTGCGGCGGACGGTGCGGCCGGGGTGCGCCCGGGCGCGGCCTCGCCGTGCGGCATGGCGGTGGAGGCGAAGGGCAGAACCTCGATCCGCGAGGGTTGGGGCGCCGCGCTCTCCTCTGGCGCCGCTATCGGCGGTGGTGCGAAGGGATGCGCGGGCAAAGCTGGCTCGGGCCTTGCTGCGCTCTCGCTGCTCTCCGGCGCGGCCTCGGTGCGTGCGGCAGGCGGGGCGGCCGGCGGCGCGGACCATGCCGGCGTCTCGACGCTTTCGGCTTTCTTTGCGACCGGCGCTGGCTTGATCGCTGCACTCGCGCCTCGCGCCGCGGCGAGCGCGGGGCCGGCGGCGGCGCGCAGTGCGGCAAGTTCC
Source organism: Acidibrevibacterium sp. (assembly GCF_049965395.1). NCBI lineage: Bacteria > Pseudomonadati > Pseudomonadota > Alphaproteobacteria > Acetobacterales > Acetobacteraceae > Acidibrevibacterium > Acidibrevibacterium sp. The sequence goes on along the minus strand of NZ_JBMFWJ010000023.1, from coordinate 17,950 downwards.
GACAGGCTTTCCCCAAGTGCCTGATTGAGGCTTTCGAGATCACCGCGGATTGCGACAATCCCGGGCGAAATTTCGTCATCGAGCGAGAGCGTGACGCCGATGCTATAAGCGTCATTCATGGCAATTCGGCGATGGCGCTTGCGATCTCATCGGCGATTTCGCGTGCGATCTCGGCGGCGATCTCGGGGGCGAGGTCGGTGGCGGCGGGGGCGAGGAACGGGCGCGGGCGGACGCGGTGGGTGCCGAATTCGCGCATAGCGGCCGCGTCCCCGCCAGCGGCGACCACGGCTTGCGCGCTGTCGCTCGCGCTTGAGATGGGAATGGCATCGCCGGCGCGCGCACCCACCGCTTCAGCGAGGCGGGCTGCGGCGCGCGCGAGCAGGGAACGCTTGCGCGCCTCGAGATCGAGCGTTGCGAGACGGCGCGAGAGATCGAGAATGCTGGTCACCGGTCTTGCTCCTGCCAGGTGAGAGTGGACCAGTCAAAGCGCCTTCCCTCGAGGGTACCGAGCACAACCACGTAGGCGAGACGCTCATCATCGGGAAGGCTGAAGGCAACGTCGAATGGCACCCCGTTCCGCACCAAATAGAGACAATCGATGAGATCGGGGTGCCGGCTTAGTTTTTTGCTGAGTCCTGGTTTGCGCGCTTGCCAGCTTGGGCGGCCTGAAACGCCGCGGCGACGGCGGCAAGCCCCTCGTCGCCGAGCTTTTGCACGATCATCTCGATCTGCCCTTCATTGGCCGGCGCCGGCAGTGGCAAATCATCGATCGCGGCAACCGCGCAGGCGAGCAGCGCCATCGCGAGATAAGGCTCGTTTTGCCCGAGCTGCGGCCCGACCGCTTTGAACAGCCGGAGTTTCTCCAAGGCCCCGATGCGCCGGAGCACAAGCTTGCGCCCGAGCGTGTCGGTGATCGTCGTCGCGGTCTCAGCGGCGGCGACGATGCGCGATTGCGGCCCGTTCATCAGACGCGGGTGCGAAAGGAGGCGAAGAATTCGAGCCGCTGGCGCACCGGCGCGTCGCCCCGCCACGACCCGGCATTGGCGAGCCGAAAAACCACGTCGCTATACTGAAACGTCGAGACCGAGCCATCGACTTCAGCGATATACTGATAGACCGTCGAGGTCGGCATCGCGCCGTGGGCGTAGTAGGCGGCTTCGATGCCGGCGATGAAATTATCGACATCGGCGGTGCCGCGTTCGAGATCGAAACTGCCCTCCCAGCCCTTCGGCAATTCGGCACCCATTTGGACACCATCGAGCCGGTCAACGCGCACCTGCGCCGTCAATTGTCGGCTCTCAAAGCCGGTGACATAGGTGAGATCGATCTGCCCCGAAGGTCCGATGACGACCAGCGTGCAGTCGCTGCCAATGGAAAATTGCGTGCCCGACACGGGAATGTCTCCTTAAGCGATCTGCCCGGACGGCAGGGTCTGGTTCTGGATGGTGACGGTCTGGCCGCCATCGACATTGACGATGAATTTCTCGTTGATCGCCATGTATTGCACCTGCACATCGGCCTGGACGTAGCCGAGCGCGGTGCGCGAGGCGGGGTTGTTGGAGGTATCGCACACCACCTGAAACGGGGCTGCGCCGCTGCTGGTCGCGCCCAGCATGCCTTGACCCAGCATCGCTTGCAGGAAGGAGAGCAAGGTCGCGCGGATTTGCGAAAACAGCGCGGCATTGATCGGCTGGCCGACGAATTGCCCCATGCCGGCTTCCAACGTCGCGGCGATGTAGTTGGTAAGGCGCGTGTAATTATCTCCATCATTGGCCGGATTGGTCGAGGTGTTGAAGCCGCCGCGCACCCCCCAGAAGCTCCCTGCCGGCTGCGGATTGGCGATGACGTCGATGCCTGCCGTGAACAAGGCATCGAGATCGGCGGTGGAATAGGTGTTGGCGAGCGGCGCGCCTGGCGCACCCGAACGCTGGCTGCCGACCACGCCATAAAGCGGTTTGTTGAGGCTCGATTGCTCGGGCGAAAGATTGGCTAGCCGTCCTGCAACAAAGCCCTGTGGCGAGACCAGACGGATGAGATTATTGGTCTGGTCATTCCACCAGATCCAATCGCCGAACATCAGCTTTGCGCTGTAGCTATCAAGCCCGACACTCTGGATGGTCGCGACCGCATTGGTGATGGTATCGCCCTGCGGCCCGGTCAGGATCATGTAGATCCCCTCCGAGAGGCCAAACGCCGCCTGCGTCGTCCATTGCGTCTGATCGACGCTATCGGCAAGAACGGCGATCGAGCAACCTTGTCCGCCGAGCGCATACATTCCGGTGCGCGGCGTCGTGCTTTGGCCGATCAACGTTGCCGAGGTGACATTGCTCGCGCCGTCGCTGCCGGGGGTGCCGTAGCTGAAAGCAAATGCCTCGCTGGTAGGGGTCACGGTTAGGGTATTGCCGAGCGAGGCGACGACGAGCTGCGAGGGGCCACGCAAGGAGCCCTGGCCGAGATTGATGGCATTGACGAGATTGTGCCAAAAAGTCGCGCCGGTGCCACCGATATTGTTGAAGACTTCTGGCGTAAATCCGGGCAGGCTGAAGGTGATTTGCCACGTGCCGGCTTGGCTGCCCGGCATGATGCTGCCGGTGATCTGATTGCCGAAACTCCCCGTATAAAGCGCGGTCAGCACCAGCGGGCCGTTGGTGCCGGTATAGAAAAGCCCGAGTTGGGCGGCGGTATCGGTGCCGTCGGTCACGCGCACGCAGCGGAAATTCTGCGCCCCTTGCTGGATCGCGGTTGCGACCTGCGTTCCCATATCATATTGGCGTGGCTGCAATTGGCCGAAGGTTGCGACATAGTCGGCCATCGTGCCGACGATCGCCGGCTGATTGACCGGGCCCCAGGTCGCGGTGCCGACGACGCCGATAATGTCGGTCGGCACGCCATTGAGAACCAGGTTCTGCGGCGGCACGATCTGAACATAGAGATCAGGCACCACCAACGCGGTGGTGTTGAGGCTGCCTTGCGTTACGATCGGCATCGCATCAGCCTCCGCTCAACGGCGTGGTGGCGTTGACACGAACCACCGCGTTGGCATTCTCGCTGGCAAGAATGCTCGCTATGGTTGCGGCGTCGGTAATCAGCGCGCCTTTGGCATACGACCCGAACGGCCGCACGACCACCAGGTTGGTTGTCATGATCCACTCTCCAGGACAGGGGAATATCGCGTCAGTCAGTCAGGGATACCGAGGCGTTGCCCACGGTGCCGATCGTCGTCGTGCCGAACAGCATCGAAGCCAAGATCGCCGTCTGCAATGTCGGGTATTCGACCGAGTAGAGCAGGTCGCGGCGATAGAGCGACGCGTTTTCCTGGCGGTCGAGGGTGAGGCTTTGTCGAAAGCGGAGCCGGCCGACGCTGCCGTCGGGAAACGATAGGAAATAGGTGGCAGCGAGCGCGGTATCGACGGCGATCATCGCCGCATCGCGCAAGGCGGGATCGGCGCACCAGGCGATGAGGCGGAAAGTCTGCTCCTGGCGGCGAACCTGGTTGAAAATCCCTTGGGTTGCGACGGTGCGCGCGATCAGGCGCTGCACGCCGGGGAGGGTTATCGTCGCGTTCGACAATTGCACCAAGCGATTGGCCATGATCTGGCTTGCGAGGTTGGCCGCGACATTGGCCGGCGCATCGCCACTCTGGCAGGGATAGACGTAGGTGTTGGCGTCGGCGAGAATGCCAGCGATTTGGCCCGGGCCGGCGCTGCCGGCGAAGGTTGCGCTGTCTGCCGTCGTCGTCACCGTCAAGGTCGGCGCGACCGGCGCCGGGTTGCTCCATTTCGGCAGATAACGGGTGGTGTTGCGCTCGCCGCTATCCTCAGGAAAGACCGTGAGATTGACATAGCCCGCCGCAAGGTCGGCATCGAGCGCGCTGCTGTCCGGCCAGCCGCGATAGAGCCGCACCGGCGCACCGCAGACGCTCGGCCCGCTCAGCCCTTGCGGGTAGAGCGCGGCCATCGCGGCATTGACGAGGGCGGCTTCGACATCGGATTGATCGGCCATCAGCTTGCCACCTGCCGCACCACAAGACGCCAGCCAAGCTCAGACAGTTCGGCGCTGCTGACAACAAAATTGCGGCCGAGATCATCCTCGACCAAATCCTCGACACGCGGGACGATGCCGGGCAAGGTCGGCAGCAGAAGGGTGAAGGCAGTCAGACGCACATCGGCAGGAAGATCGCCGGCGTAACGCGCGCCGCCGCCATTGCCGCCTTCGATCATGCTCGCCGGCCAGTTGCCAAGGAGCAGGCTCGCGGTTGCGATCTCAACGCCGCCATAAGCCTGCACCCCAAAGCCGGCCGGGCCGGCCGGGCGAAGCACAGAAACGATGCGCTCTGCAAGAACCGTTACCACCGGGAGCAGCGGCGGCTGGCTGGCTATGAAGAAGGTTCGCCCGGTCTCGTGCTCGATGAGATAATCGCCCGGCAGGGTATAGGCGGAATCGAACACGCCATACCAGACCGGATGGCCGTAAGTGTTGGCGCGGACAAAACGCGGATCGGTTGCGTTGAACGCCGCGCGCAGTTGCAGATAGCGGTTCGTCGCGGCACACGGATTGGTATTGCCCGAGGGGCGAAAGGCGTTATAGAGCTGCCCGGTCTTCAACGCTGCACGCCCCATGCCGCGATAAATCAAATCCTGCAAACGATCGGGGTTCATGGGATCAGACGATCAGCGCGATGCCGCCGTAAGAAAGTGCGGGGCCAGGGGGAAGCCCGAGAAAGCCACAAAGACGCCGCCGCCAATCATCGAACAATTCCTCGCGCTGATGGACTTCTTCGCTGTTGTGCGTCCACACCGCGGCACTCGCGGTATCGAGATTGCCGCCGGCCGCCGGAATCGCCGCCTCGAGCGGATAAAGCTGCGCGAGATAAACCGTGCGTACAACCGCATATTCCGCAGGCGCGAGATTGTTCATGCGATATTCCAGCGTGCCGTAGGCTTGGAAAAACCGCCAGCTTTGAAACCCCGCGGCCCCGGCGCCATAGGCCGGATAGCCGCAAAAACGCCGAATATCGGTTTTTTCGGCATCCGTGAACGGCAGCGTCAAGGCGCTCGCGGACATGATCAGTAAACCGTTCCCTGGCCACGCGAGAAATAGAGCGAGCCGCTCCCCGAGGCCAGCACAGCGGCCACGGTTTTAGCAAACTCGCCTGCGTGGATCAACATCCGGCTGCCCGGCGGGATCGGCACGTCGGCGCTGGTTGCGGTCACGCTGTTATCCATCCCAAAGCGGATGAACGCGAGCGCAGCGCTCGCATTATAGACCAAAACCGCCTCGCCCGAGCCAGCCAGCGCGATCGCGGTGGAGGTCGTGCCGGCGGCGAGCGTTGCCGTCGCCGACACCATCAGCGGTTGCGTTGATCCAATCGCCATCGCCGTCAGCCCACATGCTCGATCATCACCGCGCGTTTGTAGGCGGCGTTGGTCGCGGTCGGGATGGTGGAGGGGTTGGTGGTAACGTCGGTTGGCGCACAGAAACCGCCGATCCAATACCAGGATTGCGCGATGATCTGCTGCAAGCGATCGATCGGCTCGCGCGTTACCATGGCCACGCCGTCGATGATGCTGATGATCGCATCGCGCGGCGCGACATCTTCCTCCGCCATGCCGGCATAATCGCCTTCGATCAGCGCGCCCTGGCCGCAGACGATCGGGCGGCGGATATAAAGCCCGGGCAGGCCGGGCGCCGGCTGGACATAGGCTTCCGTGGTCGGCACAAAGCGAAGCCCGAGGAAGGGGCTCACGAGTTCACCGCGGCGGAAGGTCTCCGTATCGTAGCCCATGGTGAAGAGTTGTTTGAAATCGGGATCGGCGAAAAGCTGGCGGGCCGATACCGGGTCGAGATGGCAGTGATAGACGCCGCCGAGATCAGGGACGTTGTTGAGGCGGAGTTTGGCGACGGCATCGAGGAGATTGGCCATCGTCAGCGTGTTGGTCGCCTGCAATTGCGAGGTGTTGGTGGCGCCGCCCGGGCGGATGATGACGGACGCGTTGGCCGCCTGCACGGTGCTGCCGGACGAGCCATCGCCGATCGAAACATTGCTCGAGAAGGTCAACTCGCCCGACAAGCCGCCCGGCGTGGTCGACGTGCTGGTCGCATCGACGGCAACCCCGATCAGGGTATAGACATCGGCGCCGACGGTGACGGTGAGGGTATTGCTGGCGCTTACCGCGGTGGGCACGCCATTGACCCAGACATACTGAAAGCCACGCACATCATCGACGGCGATTGTCGCGGCCGGCGCGCTGAGGCCCGTAGTGACGCGAGTGTTGCCGCCGAAATAGGCGGAAAAAAGCTGATTGCGTGCCAGCTCGTCAAGCGAGCGCCGCGCCTGTTCGCCATTGATTGAGGCGTTGAGCATGAATTGGGAGGCGATGCCGACGCGGCTCGTCACCATGTTGAGATCGGTGGTAGCGCCGTAAAGATTGATCGAAAGGGTGTATTGCTCGACGTTGAAATACTGCGGCGTGAGTCCGTTATCGAGATTGGTGTTGGTCGCTGGCGCCAGCGGCGTGGTGACCGAGGGCTTGAGGCCGGCGCGGGTCTTGGTCAGGGTTTCACCGATCCCGACGGCGAAGACCTCACGATCGGCGATGTCGCGATAGCCGAGCTTGGAATGAAGCGCGGATTCGAATTCACGTTCGAGATAGCCCTGCTGGATGATGGGCTGCAACGCCGCGGGGAAATTATTGATACCCATGGGAGATCCTCTGTTTGGGGGATGGTCGGGAAGGTCAGGTCAAAGGCGCCGCCCCCGGAGGGATCGGGCGGTTCGTGCCGACGGAGTTCGTCGCTTTTTATCGGCGCCGCAGCATCTCGGCGCGGGCGGCGCGATATTCTGCAGCGGTCATTTCGCTCGCATGCTTTTGGCGCGGCGGCTCGGCGTGCGGCGGGGTTGCCCGCGACGACGAGGAATGAGCGCCAAAGAGCCAGGGCTTTTCGCGTTTGAGCTTCGTCATCAGCGCGCCCGCGCCCTCGACCTCGCCTTTGTCATCGAGTTTGACAGCGGTGGGCTCGATGAGTTTCAAGCCGTCGAGGTCGATCATCCCTGCCTTGATCGCTTCCGCCTTGAGTTCGGCGCGGATGATGCGCGCGCGCGCGGCCTCGGTCACTTCCTGCAATTGCCGCGCCAGGGCGGCGGTTTCGGCGCGCAACTCCTCGATCGTTGGTTCGGGCAAAGACGGGTCGCTGGCGTCGGTCATGCTTCTCCTTCCGCGACCGCGATGGTCGCGATCTCGTTGCCGATATTGGCGATGTCATAGGTGCTGGCCACGGATTTCAGCGCGCTTTCGCGCGACAGAAGCCCGGCTGCGGTCAGCGTGGTGAGCGCTTGCGCGTCTTTTAGCCGGTCATCGGCCGATGCCGGATACCAGCGCGGCCAGGTGAGGCTGAGGCTGGCCTCGGGGTTAAGCGGTGGCAGTTCGGCGCCGCGGACGATGAGCGGATAATGCTGGCTTGCCCGCAGCACCATCCGCGCGAGCGCGAGCAACGCCCCTTCGCCATAGGAAATCCTGAGATTATCGGCGAGCCAAATCAGCCCCTGGTTCATCATTTCCAAAGCGCGGCCGGAGGTGGGGGCTGCGAAGCGCTGCGCATCGGCGCGGTTGCCATGAATGCTTTCCAAGGCGAGTTCGCGCAGCGTACGCACATAATCGATCACCGCGGCAGACGCGGTGCCGCCGATCTCGAGCAGCCTCGCATCGCCTTTTTCCGAAACAACCAGTGCGTTGGCAGCGCCTTTGATGATCTGACTGTCAGACGTCGCCGGCTCTTTGATCAGCAGCGTCGGATCGGAGCTATATTTGAGGCCGCGCCCGGCTTGCGAAAGCTGGTAATCGATCTCGATCGCGGTCTCAACAGCGGCGCGAAAAGTGCTGGCGCCATCGCGTATATCGCCGGTCGCGGAGGGGCCGGGAAGGTTCTTGATCCATACAATGGGAACGAAGCCGAGGCCGTGGCGGACACTGCGCGCGTGATCGATGCGCGGCGTCTCGTCGCTTGCGATCGGCCACGGCGCGAACCACCATTCCCATTCCGCGTCCCAGCGCCGCTGAAACCAGTATTGCCCGGTCGGGTCGGGGACTTCATAGCCTTGATCGAGGAGATTGGCGCCCGAGACCTTGAATTTCTCGGTGACGGAGGCAAGGGTATCCGGAGCCTCGGCCTCCCAGCGCGGCGTGAGATACATCGTCTCCAGTGTTTGGAAAAACACCCGCCCGCGTAGAACGCGCATCAGAATGGCAACCGAGCCGACCGAGCCGCGCAAGCAGGCATCGATCATCACCTCATTGAGCTTGGCCTCGCGGAGAATGGCGCTGAGTGCATCGCGCACCGCGGGATCCGGCGAGTCGAGCGCCGGAAAATGGCCTTCGCTGAAGACCAGGGCGACCGAATCCTCAACCACCAGGCGGCAGAGATTATACCGCACCGAGGGCCGGCGCTGGCGGAGCGGGATATACTCGCCGCCGGGGCTCCGTTCGTCGTAAAACTCATAGGGCAAGACGTCATAGAGTGTGCCATCGAGAACCCGGCGCAGGATGTCGAGCTTGCGCGCGCGCGCCGGATAGTCGGGATCATGCGGGATCAAGCTTGCGAGTGTGTCGAACATGCCTCTACCGCGAAAGAAGCGGCAGATTGACCTGCCGTGTCGCTTGGGGGGCGGCGCTGAGATGGGCGAAGGCGCGCGACAGCGCATCCACCTGATCATCCTTGCTGCCGGCGGGAAAGTCGCGCAGTTCCTCGATCAGGGCGCGCGTGAACGGGGCTTTGACGATGGCGAGATTGCCGCATGCGGCTTGGCTTGCAACCGGGCTCGCGCGTGTCACCTTGGCGCCGCTTTCGGGGCCGGAGACGATGTGATAGCCGGCAAGTTTGCGTGTCAGATAAAGAACCTGCGCGCGCCCGGCCTGGCCCGGATCTTGCGGCAGCAGAATGGTGGTCTCGCGCCCGTCACGCTCGGCGCATGCGAGAATCGCTTGCTCAACCTCATGCGGGCCGCCGCGCAGGCGCATGACATCATCAACGATGAAGCGACCAGACTCGTCTTTCAGCATGCGCAAGCCGACGGTCCAATCCGGGTCGAAACCCGGGCGGGCGATGCTGGCCGCGAGATCCCAGGCGCGCACCCGCGCAAGCGGGCGCGGCGCTGCGTCCAAGAGCGTGATCGCGTCTGTGCGAAACAACAATCCCTCCGGCGGGCGTGGCCGCTGTTGGTAAAGCGCGGCCCAAGCGCGCTCGCCGATGATCCGGCGCTTTCTTGCCAGCGCCTCGTGAGTTTCCCACTCCGGCCAAAGCGCCTCGCCGGCTTCGCGGCCGAGCGGGTCATCGCTTTCGGCCAAGGCCGGAAGGCGCAAAACCCGCCAGCGATCGCCGCCCGTCGCTTCCTCGGCGAGAATTCGCCCGCCGAGATCATCCTCGTGCCAACGCGTCATGATGAGCACGACGCGGCCGCCGGGTTTCAGACGCGAGATCAGATCGCTCTGATACCATTGCCAAAGATGCGCGCGTGCGGCGGCCGAATCGGCTTCCGCTTGCGATTTGACCGGATCGTCGATGAGCACGAGATCGGCGCGCCGACCGGTGATCGGCCCGCGCACGCCAACCGCGTAATAAGTGCCGCCGGCGCTCGTCGTCCAGTTGCTTGCGGCGCGCGCATCGGGCGCGAGCGCGATCCCGAGGCGGCGATGATGTTCGGCGACGAGATTGCGCGCTCGCCTTCCGAAATGGCTTGCGAGCGAGGCGGTATGGCACGCCGCGATGACGTTGGAGCGTGGCGCCTGAGTGAACCACCAGGCGGGAAAGATCACGCTGGCGTAAGTGGATTTTGCCGAGCCCGGCGGCAGCAGCAGCATCAGCCGGTCGTTTTCGCCGCGTGCTAAGGCCTCGAGTTCAGCGATGATCAGCCGATGATGCGCCGCCGGGCGATGGCGTTCGGGGGCCAGCGCCAGCATCGCCCAGGCCTGCAAAGAGGTCCGCACCGAACGGCGCAGCGCCGCTTCCGTGAGCAAGGGCTGCGATTTCGCGTTCGAGCTCGGCATCGTCGAGGGCAGGGGCGGCGTCCTTCGCGCGCGCCCCGCGGCGCTCGGCGGGCACCGGGGCGCGGCGGGGGTGAAGATAGGGGGCGGCGGCGCGGGCGAGTTCGGCGGCGCCGTCAGCGTCACCCTCCTGCCATTTCGCGCGCATCACCGCGAGCAGGATGTCGAGCGGCGACGGGCCGTCGCTCGGTGGGGCGTCTGGGGTGGGGGCGGGCATTCTGGCGTTCCGGGGCAAGCGGCGTTCGGTGACGCCCGCTCGACATAGTTAGGCAGGCTAACGGGGCTTATACGTCAAACCGGGGCGCGTGGGCAAGCGTTTTTTTTTGAAAAATCGCGTGGCCCGTCGGCGCGGGCGGAAAATCGTTCCTTTTGCCGCCGGGTTTCGCTATAGCAAGGGGGGCGGGAACACCCGCATGAGAAAAAAATATCGGGAGGAAAACATGAACGTCACCCGCCGCACGTTGCTCCGCGCGGCCGGCGCCGCGATCCCGCTCGCCGCCGCGCCGGCGCATGCTGAGAGCAAGAACGTCATTCGCATCGGTGTGCTCACCGACATGTCCGGCCCCTATCGCGATGTCACCGGGCCGACCTCGGTCGCCTGCGCCCGCCAGGCGGTGGAGGATTTCGCCGGCCAGGGATTGGCCGTTGAGATCCTCGTCGGTGATCACCAGAACAAGCCCGATATCGGCGCGACCATCGCTCGCCAATGGTTCGATCGCGATGGCGTTGACATGATCACCGACGTGCCGACCTCCTCGGTCGCGCTCGCGGTCAACACCATTTGCCGCGAAAAGAACAAAGCCTATGTCAACACCGGCGCTGGCACCGATGATCTCACCGGCAAGCAATGCACGCCGGTCACCGTCCATTGGGGCTATGACGTATTCATGGTCTCCGCCTCGTCGGGCCGCGCGATTTACCGCGCCGGCGGCGATAGCTGGTATTTCATCACCGCCGATTATGTGTTCGGCCAGCAGCTCGCGCGCGATGCCAGCGATGTCGTCACCAAACTCGGCGGCAAGGTCCTGGGCAATGCCGTCTATCCGTTTCCCGGGGTGACGGATTTTTCCTCCTTTCTGGTGCGCGCCAAAGCGAGCGGGGCGAAGGTGATCGGATTCGCCAATGCCGGCGATGATACCGTCAATTGCGTGAAACAAGCCAAGGAGTTCGGCATCACCCGAGACGGCACACGCCTTGCGGCTTTGGTGTTTTCCGTGACCGGCGTGCATGGCTTGGGGCTCGAGATCGGCCAAGGTCTGCTGCTCACCGAGAGTTTTTACTGGGATCTCAATGACCGCACCCGCGCCTTCACCCGCCGCGTTCTGCCCAAAACCAAGGGCAATTACCCGAACGATGTCCACGCCGCGTGTTATGCGGGAACGCTGCACTACCTGAAATCGGTTGCAGCCCTCGGCGTTGCCCGCGCCCGCGATGGCGCCGCCGTCATCGCACACATGAAAGAGAACACGGCCGATGACGACGCGTTCGGCCAAACCCGCATCCGCGCCGATGGCCGCGCCATGGTGACGCCCTATTTGTTCGAGGTGAAATCGCCAGCCGAGAGCAAAGGCGGCTGGGATTACTACAAGCTCGTCGCAACCACCCCGCCGATGGACGCCGCACCCCCGGTCACTGACTGCAAATTCGCGGGGTGAGGGGCGGGCGGCGATTACGGCGCGGGCGGCGGCGAAACGATGGCGATCGGTTTGCGCAGAAGAGAGCGATATTTGCCCTGCTTGCTCCAGCGATAGTGCAGCGCGAGGTCGCCGGGCGCTGTGATCATGAGCGGCAGAGGTCGCGTGAAGATGGCGGTGGGCTGGTCAGAAAACGGCATGTCTGGCGGCGGGGAAATCTCGATGTGCATCGTCATGTCGATCGCCGGGTTTTTGTGTGGCAGATTGATCCGCAATGAGAGGGCAAACGTCCCCGGCGCAGGGGCACGCAGGGTGATCCAAAACGCGACATTTATCGGCGCTGGCAGGGCGGAGATGCCGATCCCGCCGCTATAGACACCGATCAGGATATCCTTGCCGCTGTGCTCACGCCGCACATCGTCGCAGACCAGGACGGTTTCGATCTTCGGGTCAGGCGGCATTGGGATCGTGCCATGTCGCGTTTGGCGCCGTCGTCGTGTTCGGGCCAGGGCCGGGGGAAAAAGTGATCGTCGGCGACGCGACGGGCGAGGTCTCGTGGAAGAAATTCCGTCCCTCGCCTGGAGGCGCGTCAATCCTTCGCGCCGCGACGTCCATCTCATAGCCGAGGGCCGCGAGAAACGCGGCGACGGTGCGGAGTTCCATATTCTCCCCGCCCGAGAGCTTGCGCGTGACAAAGCCTTTGTCGCGTCCGAGCCGGCGGGCGAGTTCGGCGCGGGTGATGGTGCCGAACTTACTCTCCTTTGCCAGCGCGCGGGCCAATTCGCGCGCGACATGCGCGGTGAGGCGTGCATAAACGCGCTGCCCTTCCGCATTCAGTGGTTCGCGGTTTCGTTTCATAGGGGATCCCTCAAGGCGAATGGGGAAAGCTCTTTGAACTCTGGAAGGGCGCAGCATGCGCGATACCAGGCGGCGTTCTTCAACGGGCCTCCCTTCGCGGGGTTGAATGCGGCCTTTGGCTGGACGTCGAGCACGACCAGCTCCGTTTTGCTCAGAAACATCGCCCCGGCGCGCACACTCCGTGTTTTGAGAAGGAAGAGCCTTTGCCCGCGCTTCTCAAAATCATACCCGCTGACGAGCGCCGTCCCAGCACAGAAATCATCGAGCAGAACCATGATCTGCTCGCGCGGCACCGGAACAGGGTTTTCGCCTTGGGGGGCATCGGGCAGGGCCTTGATCTGCGTGAGACACGCCGGGCGGAGAAAAACAAGGCGCTCCGGTTGCTGGTCGAAGCGGAGCCGCGGCTCGTAACCGGCCAACCGCCTTTCTTGGAGCAGTATGTCAAGTGTTGTATTAGAAGTCAACATTTTCATGCCCGGCCCAACAGCGCCTCTCTGCGCGCCAAGGCGGAAGCATAGCCAAAACCTTGCGCCGAGCCATTTTTTGTGTTTGGAGATGGGGCATGAGAGCCAAACGCATTCTGCGCCCCCTTCTGCCCGCCGCGATGGCGACGGTGCTGGCGCTTGCCCTGCACGCGCCCGGCGCCAAGGCGCAAGAGCCGCCCGCGAGCGGCGGCAAGCCCGCCGCCGCCAAGCGCGCGAGCCCGCGCCTCGGCCAGCTCCGCCGCGCCCGCCCCCGCGCCCTCGAGCGCGCGCCGGAAATCGGCACCGCCTCCTGGTATGGCCCCGGGTTTCACGGCAAGCGCACCGCCAGCGGCCGCCATTTCGACGCAACCGCCATGAGCGCCGCCCACCCCTGGCTGCCGCTCGGCACCTGGGTGCGGGTGAGCCTGGTCGGCTCACAGCGCTTCGTTGACGTCGTCATCACCGATCGCACCGGCCAGACCTCCCGCGTGATCGACCTTTCCCCCGCCGCCGCGCGCAAGCTCGGGATCCTGAGAAGCGGCACCGCGCAGGTAGCGGTCTCGCCGCTCTGACCATGCGCGGCCTCGGCGCGGCGCTCGCCTGCCTTGCCCTCGGCGGCTGCGCGACCATCGGCAAGGAACTCAGCACCCAAGCCTATGACCAGCGCTACACCGGCGAAATCCAGCCGATGGGCGGCGTCCACTGCACTGATTCCATGCCGGCAACCCTGGTCACCCGCGCCGCTGATCTCAGCGTCGTATTCACCCCCAATGATGGCGCGCTGGTCATCCGCGGCAGCATGAGCCGCGACGGCCAGGTGCTCGCGCGCCTCAACACCGCGCCGCCCAACCGCCCGCCCTATCTGCTCTCGCTCGAGGGGAGAGTTGAGAAGGCCGGGTTCAGCGGCGTCTATCAAACCCCGCAATGCGCCTGGAAAGTGGTGCTATATCCCGCTGTGCCGCTGCCGCACCACTATGTCGATCCCAAGAACGCGCTCGGGATTCCCGGGAATTGAGGCAAAATAAAAGGCGGCCCGAAAACCGGAACCGCCCTTTCTCCAACGAGAAGGATAATCGCCCAATCGGATGGGTCTCGCCGCCAGCCCGAAAGCCACCGGCCCCAATTTTATGGTTGGGCGAGAGAGAGTTCTAGGGGGTTGGGCAGATTTGTCAAGGGAGGATACGGGGAAAAAGAAAGGGAAAAAGTTCTTTTTTGAAAAAAAGAACCAAAAAACCTTTGTCCCGTTGGGCAAGCGCGCGCGGTATTGTCTTGCCGTCGCGCCCTCGCCCCGCCTAGCCTTGGCCGGTGAACGCCTGAGGAAAGGGAAACACCATGGCCGCCCACACCATCAAGCCGCTCGTCACCGCCGTCGCCATCAGCACCGGCGGGCGCAACGGCCACACCGAAACCACCGACCATTCGGTCAGCGTCAATCTCTCGGTGCGCAAGGAAATGGGAGGGCCGGGCCTGCCCAATACCACGACACCCGAACATCTCTTCGCCGCCGGCTATGCGGCTTGCTTCGGCGGCGCCCTCGAATTTGTCGCGAGCCAGCATAAAAAGAATGTCGCCGGCGCCGTGGTCACGTGCGAGACCGCCGTCGGCCCGCGCGAAGGCGGCGGCTTTGGCATCGCCGTCAAAATCCGCGTCAAAGTGCCAACCCTGCCCACCGCCGAAGCCCGCGCCCTGGTCCAGGAAACCCACGAAAAAATCTGCCCCTACAGCCACGCCACCCGCGGCAATATCGACCTCGCGCTCGAGACCGAAGGCGCCTGAGGCCAGGCGGCGCGTGGCGTGACATCGAAGGGGCACTGAAAAGTGATTGACAAAAGGAAACCAAGTTGTTAATGACTAATTAATGTTCGATCGTCTCAGGAACGTGCCGGCCGGCAACGTTTCGGTGCCGTCGCTCTTGGGTCAAACCGCGTGCTCACTGTCAGGAGAAGCCGCA
>NZ_JBMFWJ010000023.1:0-2906 GCF_049965395.1 Acidibrevibacterium sp. | reverse complement strand
CCCTCGCCACCCTCGCCCTCATCCGCCGCCGCCGCCGCGCCTGAGGCCAACCCGGCGCGGCGGGGGTTTTCCTGCCGCACGGGCCGCGCTTGGCTTTTCTCGTCGGAAAGAACAGGATAAGAACGACGGCGCAACCCAAGGCCGCGCCGATGCCAGACACCCCAAAACCGCCGCCCGCGCCGAAAAAAAAGATTTACGACGGCCCGACCAATTTCTTCGGGCGGGTGTTTGAGGAGCACCAGGATTTCTCCGGGCTGACGTTTCCTGAGGCCATGGATTTCAGCGGCGCGACGTTCGAACAGGGCTCGGTTTTCAACGGCGCGACGTTCCAACGGGACGCGTATTTCAGGGGCGCGAAGTTCGAATTAATCGTCGAGTTCTGCGGCGCGAGGTTCGGCGGTGACGCCGACTTTGAACATGCGACGTTCGACGGCAACGCCAGCTTCGAACGCGCAAAGTTCGCGAGCACGCCGAGCTTTATAAACGCGGAACTGAAATCCCGAACGAGGTTCGACGCCGCCACTTTCGCGGAGACGCCGCCCGATTTCGCCGGCGCCAAGCTGCACGAAGGCACGACCTGGTTCGGCGTAACATGGCCGCCGGCGCCGAAGACCATTGCGGCGGCAGAATACGCCGTCAGCGCCTACGAACGCCTGAAGCTCGAAATGGACCGGCTCAAAAAACACGCGGACGAGCTGGATTTTTTCGCCCTGGAACTCTAAGTCCGCCGCGTCCTTGCCGGCCAATGGTCCTCGCTCATCGGCTGGGCGATCTGGCTTTATGGCGGCTCGAGCGATTACGGGCGGAGTGTCGGCTTGCCGCTGTTTGTGCTGCTCGCAACGATCCTCGCCGGCGCCGATGCCTTTTGGGGCCAAGCCGGCCTCGGCTACGCCCGCGCCCTCGGCCTCAGCGCCGCCAGCACCCTCGGCGTGTTCAATTTCCGCCAGGCGTTTTTCGCGGCGGGCGACCTCGTCACCCTCCCCGGCTGGCTGCAAGTGCTCTCCGCCGGGGAAACCATCTTCGGCGCGCTGCTGCTGTTTCTCTTGGGCCTTGGTCTGCGCAACACCTTCCGCCTGCGCTAAGCGCTCAGCCAAAGGGCGCGACGCCGATCCAGCGTTGATGGAGATAGAAGGCAAACAGCGCCCAGGCGGCAACGCCTATCACCGCCGCCCCGACATCGCCCGCGAGCCCGCCTGCCGGATAGGCGATCGCCGCCACCCGGTCGCGCCGGCGCGAGACGGCGAAATCCACGATCGCCCAGAAAAGAAACGCGCCGAACAGCAGCAGATCGCGCGGCGTGCCGTTGGCCAATAAATGGCCGAGCGCCCACAGCTTCACCCCCGCCAGCATCGGATGCCCGATCGCCGCTTTGAGGTGATTGCCCGGCACATAGGCCGCGGCGACGAGGATGAAGGCGATCAAGGTAAACAGCGCATTGAGATGGCGCAACGCGAGCGGCGGCGTATAAAGCGGCGCGAACCCGCCGGCGCGCGCAAACCCGAACACGATCAGCAAAAAACCGGCGAGCGACACCGCCGAATGGCCCACCCGCCAACCAACCGGCCCAATGCGCCCTATCACCCGCTCGCGCCAGCGCGGGGCAAAAATCTTCGCCGAATGCGCGCCGAGGAACAGGATCAACCCAAGCGCAAGCGCCCCCATCCCCCGGCCGCTCGCCTCAGCCCCGCGCCCGCCGGCGCACCCCAAGAAGCCCAACCACCCCAGCGCCGAGAAGCGCGAGCGAAGCCGGCTCGGGCACCGTTTGCGTCTCGACGCCGATCTGAAACTCGTTCGCGGTCGCGGTATTGATGCCAGCGGCATTCAAGTCGGAGTATGGTGAAATATAGGCAAAGAAACCAAGCGTGTTGTTGCTTGTGTTGATATAGCCGCAACTGGCATAAAGGCACAAAGTCGAATTGACAAACACTTCGCCCGTGCCGGTGATCGGATTGGGACCAGGCGTAAAAAGCGTGCCGGATGCGGTATCGAGCACGCCATTGACCCCCCAATCAAAGTAGAACCCGAGGCTGTTCGGCTGCCCCGAGAGCGGCACCTCCGCCGCCAATTCCCAAGTACCGCTAGTGTTGCCGGCGATCGGCCCGCTGCCGGTGACCTGATAATCGAGCACCAGCCATTGCGCGCCGTTCGGCTCGTTGACGAGCGTTTGCGTCAGGGTCAGCACGCCACCGTCGAGCGAGGTCGAGCCGGCACCCAATGTCACGTTCTGGGAGAAATTATTGGGCGCATTGATGCCGCTGACGGCGATGGTGCCGCCGATGTCCCACGGCCCCGCCAGCGCTGGGCTCGCCGCGAGACCGCCGAGCAAAGTCGTTACGAGGGCGGCGTGAACGAAATGTCTCATCGTCTTGCGTCCTTCTTCCGTGCTTTTGCGTTGTTCCCCGCCCCGTGCCGCGTGCACCTGAACGTTACGGAACGATAGCACGCAAAATCGTGAGATTGATCACATTTTAACGATGATAACAAAAACGTGAACGCGGCTGACCGGCGTTTTACTGCCCGGCAACGTCTAGCCAAAAATACCCCGCCACCGCCTCGCCCGCGCCCTCGTCATGATGGACCCGCATCGTCACAAGCCTGGCGGCGCAGCGGCGCCGTCAAGAGCGGCGGATGGCCCTCATCGTCGCGGCATTGGGAAATGCCGGCGCGGGAACGCCGCGCCGCTGCCGCCCAAAATCGCGTTTTATAAAGTTATATTTATCATCCTATATTTATAAAAGACTAATTAATTTACGAATACCATCATCTGCCATAAGAATCGACAACAATATCTCGATATATCGGTGCAAGATAAGTGAAGGTGTGCACGTTATGAATAATAACGGGCATAGAATGCTATGTGGATTGTTCAAATTGCGCTCAGGAGACCCTATACATTCGTTGTCTTA
>NZ_JBMFWJ010000022.1:41160-42839 GCF_049965395.1 Acidibrevibacterium sp. | reverse complement strand
AAACCTGCCCATCTTTTTCTCGCCACCCCGTGTTTCGGCGGGCTGGTGACCCAGGGTTACATGGAATCGGTGATCGCCTTGATGCAACAGGCGCCGCTTGCGGGATTCGACCTCTCGCTGGCGCTCCTCGGTCATGACGCGATGATCAGCCGCAGCCGCAATACCCTGGTCGGGCATTTCATGCGCCAGGCCGCGGCAACGCATCTTCTGTTCATCGACGCCGACATCGCGTTTACGCCCGACCATGTGGCGCGGCTGTTGCGCGCCGGGAAGGACGTCGTCGCCGGGATGTATCCGATCAAGGCGCTGCACTGGGACCAGGCGGCGGAGGCGCGGCGCGCCGGCGGCGAAGCGCTAGAAACCGCGGCCATGCTTTATGTCGGCGAGCCCTGCCGTGGCCCGGCGCTGATCCGCGAGGGCGATTTCGTCACCGCCGAATACGCCGGCACCGGCTTCATGCTGATCCAGCGCCACGTGATTGAGCGCATGATCGCCGCCTACCCCGAAACCCGCTATGGCGGCGCGCATATTTTCAGCGCCGGGGTGCCGGCAACCGCCTACAACCACGCTTTGTTCGACGGCATGATCGACCCAGAGAGCCACGTCTATCTCAGCGAGGATTACACGTTCTGCCGGCGCTGGCGTCAGCTCGGCGGCAGTCTCTGGCTCGACACCCAAGCGCGGCTGACCCATGCCGGGTCGCATGATTTCAAAGGAAACCCGGCGCTCCGCTACGCCGCCTAGATTTTCCCGCGCTCTGCGATCGCCTTTCCCCTCCCGCGGGCCTGCCGCGGGCTGGCTTGGCGCGCGGTAACGATTTTTTAATCAAAGCTGTCGTAATTTTTGATACACCTGAGATGCGGGGGGTAAAACCGCCCGACTCAGACGAGGTCAATCCGTCTCAAACAGCAATAGAGCATGGTGTCATCATGTCCGGCCAAGTTTCCGTCAACACGGCGGCCTTGCCGAGTGTGTCAACCGCCCGCTCGGTGGCAAATCCGTCTTCCTCCGCGGCCGCGCCCAGCCCGGCGCCGGCTGCGTCGCCACAGGCGCCCTTCCTCAACCCGCAAATGACGATCGATCCCGCGCTCGGGATCACCGTCATCGAGTTCTTAAGCAGCACCGGGGCGGTGGAAAATTCGATTCCGTCCCAGCATCAGCTCGACGCCTATCGCCAAGCGCAGGCGGAGCAAACAACTCCTGCCCCTGGCACCGTCGCCAAGGGCTAAGCGCCGCACGGCCGCGCCGACCCTAACGCCCCCCGGCGTACGCCTGACGCGCAAACCGGGTAGGGTTCTTCGGACACGCGCGCCGGGCTCAATGCAGCGAAATCGGCACCATTTCGTGCTGCACGATCGCCGCCAGGGCGAGATCGCGGTCAGGGGTCACGGCCAGCGGCGCGCCATCGGCGCCGTGGATCGCAAAGGCAGGCGCGCCTTGCACCACCACCGGCTTGATATAGGCGATCTGAGAGACGCCGAGGCGGGCGAATTCCAACGGCGAAAGATGGCGGATATCGGCCCACACCGGTTTGTCAGCAGAGGGAGTGGCATTGTCTTCTGTGTTCATGGTCATCATCTCCTGCGCCAGGGTGGCATGCGCGAAGCCATGCCGGATCCCTGCGATTATGGTCATTCGCCGCCCGCGCGGCCGAGTTCGCCAGTCCTGCCGAGTTCGCC
>NZ_JBMFWJ010000022.1:0-41060 GCF_049965395.1 Acidibrevibacterium sp. | reverse complement strand
ATTATGGTCATTCGCCGCCCGCGCGGCCGAGTTCGCCAGTCCTGCCGAGTTCGCCAGTCCTGCCGAGTTCGCCCATCTTGCCGATCTTGATGGTGCGCGCCCGGGATTCGGCCCGCGGCCTGGCGAGATCGATATGGAGCAAGCCTTTATCAAGCCATGCCCCTTCCACTTCGATCCCCTCGGCCAGGACGAAGCTGCGCTGAAACTGCCGCGCAGCGATGCCGCGATGGAGAAACACGCGCCCTTCCATCTCCTCGGTCTGACGCCCTTTGATCACCAGCTGATGGTTTTCCGTGGTGATGTGCAAATCCCCCATGCCGAACCCCGCCACCGCCAGGGTGATGCGGAGATGGGAGCCGCCGAGCTGCTCGATATTGTAGGGAGGATAGCCGTCGGCGGCGGATTTTGCGGCACGTTCGAGGATCTGCTCGAGATGATCGAAGCCGAGAAAGAGCGGCGATGGAAAGACACGTGACGACATCGGGCCTCCTCCTAGGAGCGAAGCTGGCACCGGAACCCGCTTAGGCATTCCGGCTGGAATTCATCTTGGTAGGGCATCGCGGCGTTGCAAGAGGCGGCAAGAGAGCGGCGCTCTGGAAACCGCGTCAGCGGCACGATATATGCCGGCCTATGTCCGCATCGTCCCTTGCTGCGCCGCTCACCATTTTGATCGCGCCCGACCCGCGCCTCAAAGCCCGCGCCCGCCCGGTGCGGCCTGAGGATGGCGCCGAGGTCGCGGCCCTGGTGCCACGCCTGTTTGACGCGATGTATGCCGCGCCCGGCATCGGCCTTGCCGCGCCGCAGGTCGGCGTTGGGCTCAGGCTTTGCGTCGTCGATCTGCAGCCGGACGATAAGCCGGCGCCGCTGGTGCTGATCAATCCCAGCGTCATCGCCGCCAGCGCCGAGACCGCGACCCGCGAGGAAGGCTGCCTTTCGCTACCCAATCAATACGCCGATGTCACCCGCCCGGCGCGCGTCACCGTGCGTTTCACCAATCTCGAGGGAAAAACCCAGGATCTCAGTGCCGATGGCCTGCTCGCCGCGTGCCTCCAGCATGAGATCGACCATCTCGATGGGATCCTGTTCGTCGACCATCTCTCGGCCCTCAAGCGCAACATGATCCTTCGCCGTCTCGCCAAGGAGCAGCGCCAGAAAGCGGCGGGCTGAGATGCGGCTCGCGGTGATGGGGAGTGCTGCCTTCGCCATTCCGGCGCTGGTTGCGCTCCAGGCGGCAGGGCATGAGATCGCGATGGTCTATTGCCAGGCGCCGCGCCCGGCCGGGCGCGGGCAGAAGCCACGGCTGGGTCCGGTGCATGAGAAGGCGCGTGAACTCGGCCTTGCGGTCGCGACCCCGCTCAGCCTCCGCGATCCGGCGGCGCAAGCGGCGTTCGCGGCGCTCGATCTCGACGCCGCGGTGGTCGCGGCCTACGGGCTGATCCTGCCGCCGGCGATCCTTGCCGCGCCCCGCCGCGGCTGCCTCAACATTCATGCCAGCCTGCTGCCGCGCTGGCGCGGGGCGGCGCCGATCCAGGCCGCGATCCTTGCTGGCGATCACGAGACCGGCATTACCATCATGCAGATGGAGGCCGGTCTCGATACCGGGCCGATCCTGCTCCAAGAAAGCGTGCCGATCACCGAGGAGACCACGGCGGCGGCGCTGCATGACACGCTCGCCGCGCTCGGCGCCAGGCTGATCCTGCGCGCACTCGATGAAACGCCGCCGCCGCGGCCGCAGCCGCCGGGCGCGACCTATGCCGCGAAACTCACGCGCGCGGATGGCCGGATCGACTGGGCACGCCCGGCGGCGGCGATCGCGCGCCAGATCCGTGCCCTCAATCCCTGGCCCGGCACCTTTACCGACCTCGCGGGGGCGACCCTCAAGATTCTCGCCGCGCGCGCCGAGGCAGGCACGCCGCCGGCGGCGCCGGGGACGGTGCTCGATGACCGGCTCGCGATCGCCTGCGGCGAGGGGGTTTTGCGCCCGCTCCGGGTTCAGCTCGCCGGCCGCGCTGC
Organism: Acidibrevibacterium sp.; assembly: GCF_049965395.1. Taxonomy (NCBI): domain Bacteria; kingdom Pseudomonadati; phylum Pseudomonadota; class Alphaproteobacteria; order Acetobacterales; family Acetobacteraceae; genus Acidibrevibacterium; species Acidibrevibacterium sp. Next base: position 39,047 of record NZ_JBMFWJ010000022.1, on the reverse strand, counting down.
CCTCGATGTCGCGGATTTCCTCCGCGGCCATCCGATCGCGCCGGGGCATCGGCTCGCCTGATGGCGGATTTCGCCCTCGTTCTCGAATATGACGGGGCGCCTTTCATCGGCTGGCAGCGCCAGGGCGTCGGGATTTCGGTCCAGGAGGTCTTGGAAACCGCGGCGGCGCGGCTCAATGGCGGCGCGCCGGTCGCCGCGATCGCTGCCGGGCGCACGGACGCCGGCGTGCATGCCGCAGCACAGGTCGTCGGGATCGCCCTCGCCGCCGATTTCGCGCCCGCGCGTCTGCGCGATGCCCTCAATTTTCACCTCAAACCCCATCCCGTCGCGGTGCGCGCCGCCGCTTTCGCGCCGCCGGGCTGGCATGCGCGGTTTTCGGCGATCGGCCGCGCCTATCGCTACACCATCCTCAACCGCGCAGCGCGGCCGGCGCTCGCCGCCGGGCGGGTTTGGCACGTCCCGCACCCGCTGGACGCGGCGGCGATGCATGCGGCGGCGCAAACGCTGCTCGGGCGCCATGATTTCACGTCCTTCCGCGCCCGCGCCTGCCAGGCGAAATCCCCGCTCCGCACGCTCGACCGGCTCGATGTCACGCGCGACGGTGAGGAGATTGCGATCGCCGCCGAAGCGCGCAGCTTTCTCCATCACCAGGTGCGCAACATGGTCGGAACGTTGAAACTGGTCGGCGAGGGGCGCTGGGGGGCGGCTGACGTCGCGGCCGCGCTCGCCGCGCGTGATCGCGCCCGCGCCGGCCCGACCGCGCCGGCGGCCGGGCTCTGCCTCATCGGCGTGCGCTATCCCGAGACCCTTGATCCGTTTTAGCAAAGCTGAGAGCGTTTTTACTTCAGAAAAAAAGACTTTTTTCCCGTTTTCTGGGAGTTGCCAATGCCTAGGCACGGGCAGTGCCTAGGGCACTGCCCAACGGACAAAAAGTTTTTTGGTTCTTTTTTTCAAAAAAAGAACCACTTTACCTTTCGTGAGCGCTCAGGCGAGCAGATCGGCGAGGCCGGCCAGCGCGACGCCGAGGGCGAGATCGAGGAGGGTAAAGAGTGCCGCTGGCAGCCCGCCGATCGCGAGTGCCGTGCGGGTTGCGTACCATTCCAGCCAGATCGCCCAGCCCAAGGTCACCAGCGCCGTGGTCTGCTGCATGATCACGGGCGCGCCGAGAAATTCTGGCACCGCGCCGAGGGTGAGCAGGACGTATTGCGCGAAATTGCACCAATTCCACACCGCGAGATAGCGCGGCCAGAGCGGCGCGCGCCCGATCGCCGCAACCAGCGGCCGGGTCAAGAGCGCGAACCCCGCCCAGCCGATGATATAGCCGAGGAGATCGAGTCCGATCGCGTGCCCGGGATGCGGCGGGAGGGCGCCCTCGGACCAGTCGAGCAAGCGCAGCAGGAAAAACAATGGCAGCGAGAGGAGAGCGGCGAGAAAGCTGCGCCGCGCGCCGGCGAGGCCGGGTTCGATCGCGGTCACCCCGTCGGCCCGGCCGGCCGCCAGCAGGGCAGCGGTGCGCAGGCCCGCGGCGAGGGCCGCAACCCCGGCGTTCATGCTAGGAAATCCGCCAAAATCCGGGCGTAGATCGCCTTCAGCCGCCAGAGATCGGCGATCGCCACCCGCTCATCCACCTGATGCATGGTATCGCCGACGAGACCGAATTCTGCGACCGGGCAATAGCGGGCGATGAACCGGGCATCCGAGGTGCCGCCGCCGGTCTCGAGCGTCGGCGGCGCGCCGCATTCGGCCGCGATCGCCGCGACCAGACGCTCGACATCCGGCCCCGGCGCGGTCAGGAACGCCTCGCCGCTGAGCGCGGTTGCGATTTCGAAGCGCTCGGCGTGCTGCGCGAGGGTGGCGCGCAGCCAGGCTGCCAATGTCGCCCCGGTATGGCGGTCGTTGAAGCGGATATTGAGCCGCGCCGTTGCTTCGGCGGGGATCACGTTGGTCGCCGGGTTGCCGATATCGATGCTGGTGATCTGCAAGGACGAGGGCTGGAAATGCGGCGTGCCGGCATCGAGGGGGGCGGCGATCATGGCGGCAAGCGCCCGCGTCAGGCGATGGGCGGGATTATCGGCGCGGTCGGGGTAGGCGACGTGCCCTTGTGTTCCGAACACCGTGATCGTTGCGTTGAGGCTGCCGCGGCGGCCGATCTTGACCGCATCGCCGAGCCGGGCGCGGCTGGTCGGCTCGCCGACCAGGCAGAAATCGGGGATCTCCCGGCGCTCGGCGAGCCAGGCCATGAGCGGCGCGGTGCCGTCTTTCGCGACCCCCTCCTCATCGCCGGTGATGAGCAAGCTGATCGACCCCCGCGGCGGGCCGGCGGCCAGGTGATCGGCGCAAGCGGCGACGAAGGCGGCGATCCCGCCTTTCATATCGACCGCCCCGCGGCCATAGAGCCGCCCGTCCTGCACGACGGCGCCGAAGGGATCGAACGACCACGCGCCCGTGCCGGCGCCGCTCCCGGGCGGGACGACATCGGTGTGGCCGGCGAAGGCGAAATGCGGCGCGCCGGCGCCGATGCGGGCGTGAAGATTATCGATCTCACCGAAGCGCAGCCGGGTGACGGCAAAGCCGAGCCCGGCGAGCACTTCCGCCAGCACGTCCTGCGCGCCGGCGTCACGCGGGGTGACCGAAGGGCGGCGGATCAACGCCGCGGCCAGCGAAACGGGGTCGGCGGGGTTCACTCGCGGAGCAATTCGTTGATCGCAGTCTTGGCCCGCGTGCGGGCATCGACGCGCTTGACGATCACCGCGCAGGCGAGGGAGGGTCCCGGCCGGCCATCGGCGAGCGGCGCGCCCGGAAGGCTCCCCGGCACCACCACCGAATAGGCCGGGACGCGGCCGTAAAACACTTCGCCGCTGGCGCGATCGACGATCTTGGTCGAGGCGCCGAGAAAGACGCCCATGGCGAGGACGCTGCCGCGCTCGACGATCACCCCCTCGGCGACCTCGGAGCGCGCGCCGATGAAGCAATCATCCTCGATGATCACCGGATTGGCCTGGAGCGGTTCGAGCACGCCGCCGATCCCGACCCCGCCGCTGATATGGCAATTGGCGCCGATCTGGGCGCAACTGCCGATCGTCGCCCAGGTATCGACCATGGTGCCGCGCCCGACATAGGCGCCGACATTGACGAAGGAGGGCATGAGCACGACGCCGGGCGCGATATAGGCGGCACGGCGCACGATCGCGCCGGGGACGGCGCGGAATCCCGCCGCGGCAAAGTGCTGCTCGTCCCAGCCGGCGGTCTTGAGCGCCACCTTGTCGAAGACCGGCGCGCCGGCGGCGCCGGTCATCGGGACCGAAGGATTGATCCGGAAGGAGAGCAGAACCGCCTTTTTCAGCCATTCCGCGACCTGCCAGCCGTTTTCGCTGGGGGCTGCGACGCGGAGTTCGCCGCGGTCGAGCGCATCGAGCGCCGCTTCGATGGCGGCGCGCGCGGGCCCGGCGGTTGCGGGGGAGAGGGTGTCGCGTGCCTCCCAGAGGGCCTCGATGGCGGGGCGGAGTGTCGCTTCGGTCATGCGGTCTCACATCGGCTTCGCGGTGGTGGTGGCGGGCGCGGCGCGACCATGCGATCCCCGCCCGGCGCTGTCAACGCAAGGGAGGGCATCGGGCCGGGGCGCGCGGGGCCTCGCGACGAATCGTCAGCACGGTAACGCCACATTTACTCTTCCGGTGTCTCATTGTCGCCACAAGCGTGCACGAGAGCGAAGATGGCGGATGGCGGAATGGAAAGCGGGCAAATGGCGCCCCAATCGCAGGTATCGCGGCCGATGACCGAGGTCGATCGCAAATTCGCCGAACCGCTGATCGAACCGTTGCGCTCGGCGCTGTTCGATAGCCGCCAGCGCTGGCGGGAATTCGTTCTGCTGACCGCGGATTTCGTGTTCGAGACCGATATGGCGGGCAGGTTCACCTTCATCGGCCCCGATCCCGCGTTGGGCTGGTCGGCGCCGACGCTGCTTGGGCGCAGCGGCAGCGAGATTCTCGCCGAGCCGGCGGCGCAAGGCAACGTCTTCGTGCCGACGTCGAGCCGCCAGCGCCGCCAAGTGTGGCTGCGGCGCCACGATGGCTCGCTCGCCTGTCTGCGCCTTACCACCGCACCGATGATCGATGGCGAGGAACGGATCGTCGGCTTGCGCGGCTCTGGCGTCGAAATCACCGAGGAGGAGGACCATCGTTGCGAAATCATCGCCGCGCTCCGCCGCAATGAGGTGATCGACCATATTCTCTGGCACGTTCGCCAGGAGATAGTGGCCGCCAACATGGCGCGGGCTGGGCTCGGCGCGTTGTGCCGTGCGCTCGGCGCAGACGGCGGGGCGGTGATCGATCTGCATCGCGACGCCGCCCTCGAATGGCGCGGCGACCCGGTGCGCCATCAGACGATGGACGTTCCCGAAGAATTCGTCGAGGTTGCGCTCGAGCATCTCTGCCGGCCGCAGCAGATCGGGCCGATGCCGATCGCAGGGCCGCTCGGCGAGCGTCTTTTGGTCAGCTCCTGCGCCGCCCGTCTCGGCGGGGCGGCGGCGGTGCTGCTCTGGCGCGGCGTCACCGGGCGTGAGTGGGAGGCGGAGGATCGCGCGGTGATGGCCGCCGCGGTTGGCATTCTTCGTCTCGTGCTCGAACAAGAGAGCATCCAGCAGGACATGGCGCGCCAAGCCCGCACCGATCCGCTGACCGGCCTCTTCAACCGCCGCGCCTTCGTCGAGGAGGTCGAGCGGCGCATCGCCCGCCTCGATCGTGAGAGCCTGCCGGGCACCCTGATCTTCGTCGATGTCGATAATTTCAAGTCGGTGAACGATCGGCTCGGCCACGAGGCGGGGGATCAGGCGCTCATCATCACCGCAAACTTGCTCCGCGCGACGGTGCGTCCGACCGATCTCGTCGCGCGGTTCGGCGGCGATGAATTTGCCCTCTGGCTCGACGGCGCGGACGAATTCTCCGCTTCCGAGCGCGCCGCGGCGCTCTGTGAACGTGGCCCGAGCGAGCTTGCGCATCTCGCGGCCGGGGAAGCCGCGCCGATTTCGCTTTCGATCGGCATCGCGACGCGCTGGCCGAACGAAGGGCTCGATCTCGACCATCTCATGCGCCGCGCGGATCAGGCGATGTATGATGTCAAGCGGACCGGCCGCGGCCGCTGGCGGGTTGCCCGTGCGCCCCGCGACGGGGATCGGCAGTGATGCCGGCCGGGATCACCAACGCGCCTGGCGTGCCACTCGGGGAGGCCAGTGAGGCCGCGCGGGTGCGGAGCGGCGCCAGCCGCACCACCGCGCCGGCGGTGCTCGAACGCCTGGCGAGTGACCCCTCGGTGACGGTGCGGGCGGCGGTCGCGCTCAATCCGGCGACGCCGCCGGCCGCCGACGAGATCCTGGCCGCCGATACCGATGAACGGGTGCGGGTCTTGCTGGCCCGCAAGCTCGCGACATCGCTGCCGCTGATCGACGCCGGCGATCAGGCGCGGCTCTGCGAACAAGCCTATCAGACCCTGATGAATCTCGTCGCCGATGAAGCGGTGCGGGTGCGCGCGACGATCGCGGAGATGATCAAGGAACTCCCGAACGTGCCGCAAGCGCTGGTGCTTCGCCTCGCGCGCGATGCGACCAGCGTCGTCAGCGTGCCGATCCTGCGTTTCTCGCCGCTGCTCGAGAGCGAGGATCTGCTGGCGCTGCTCGCCGATCCGCCACACAGCGGCACCGCCAGCACCATTGCCCGCCGCGCCTTCGTTCCCGCCGCCGTTGCCGAGGCGATCGCGGCCAGCAGCGACAATCAAGCGATTCAGATCCTGCTCGAAAACCCGCGTGCGCAAATCCGCGAGGCAACGCTCGATGCCCTCATCGCCCGCGCCAAAGGCGAGCCACGCTGGCACGCGCCGCTGGTTCGCCGCCCGGCGCTGACCGCGAAAGCGGCGCGCGCACTGGCCGAAATCGTCGCGACCGATCTCCTCGGAGAATTGTCCCGCCGCGCCGATCTGCCGGCCGAGGCGATCGCCCTGCTTCGCCAGCGCTTGAGCGTCCGGCTGGGCGTGCCTGAGAAACCAAGCGCCCCGAACATCCCGCCCGATCTCGAAGCGGCGCTCGCCTGGGCGCGGGCGCGCAATGCCGAAACCCGGCTCGATGAGTCGCTCCTTCTCGCCTGTGTGCGGAGCGGCGATATCGTTCGCTGCATCGCCATTCTGGCGGTTGCCGCCGAGGTGCCGGCGGCGCTGATCGAGCGCTCTCGGCGGCTGCGCCACGCCAAGGGCTTGGTCAGCCTGGTGTGGAAGGCCGGGTTTTCGATGCAGGTCGCGGGGCTGCTGCAAACCTTGCTCTGCGATTTGCCGCCGGCGAGCCTGTTGTCGCCGAAAGCCGGCGGCGGTTTTCCGCTCACCGCCGAGGAGATGCACTGGCAGATAGAGTTCCTCGAGCATATCGCCGTCTGAGCGCCGTCTTACGCCCGCGGCGCGGCTTGCGCGGGCGCCGCCGCCGCGCCAGAACGGCGCCGGCCAGCGGAGGACGAAACAGCGATGGACCAGCGCGTTCTGGTGACTTACCGGGTGCGGGGCGAGGCGGCGACGATCGCCGAACGCGCCGCCGCCCTTGCCGTCGAGCAGAGCGTCGAAATGCCGCTTGCGGCAATCAGCGAGCGCTCTGTTTTGGAGGAGATCGTCGGCGAGGTCGCAACGATCGTGGATCGTGGCGAGGGCGTGTTTGAGGTCGGCATCGCGCTGGCCGTGGCGACGATGCTCGGCCGGCGCGGCGGCGAGGCCGGGCAGATGCTGAACATGCTGTTTGGCAATTCCTCGATCCATGAGGACGTCACGCTCTGGGATATCGCGGTGCCGGCCGGTTTCGCCGCCGGGTTCGCGGGGCCACGGCACGGGATCGCCGGGTTGCGCCGGCGCCTCGGGGTTGGCTCGCGGGCACTGACCTGTGCCGCGCTCAAGCCGCAGGGGCTGGGGCCGGCGGCGCTGGCGGCGCTGGCCTCGCGTTTTGCGCGCGGCGGCATCGACATGATCAAGGACGATCACGGTATCGCCGATCAGCCCTATGCGCCGTTTGCCGAGCGGGTGCCGGCGTGCGCCGCGGCGGTGGGCGCGGCGGCGGCGCAAACCGGTCACCCGACCCGCTACGCGCCCAATCTTTCGGGCACGCTCGATGATCTCCGCCGCCAAATCGAGATCGCGCGCAAGGCTGGGCTCGATACCGTCCTGATCGCGCCGTTGGTGGTCGGCTTGCCGGCGTTTCAGATGATCACGCGGGAAAATCCCGATTTCGCGTTTCTCGCTCACCCCGCCTTGGCCGGCGCTGCGCGCATGGCGCCGGCGCTGCTTTATGGCAAGCTGTTTCGTCTGTTCGGGGCCGACGCCGCGATCTATCCCAATCATGGCGGGCGGTTCGGCTATACGCCGGAGACGTGCCGCGCCATCGCCGAGACGGCGCGCGCGCCCTGGGCCGATCTCGTGCCCGCGCTGCCGGTGCCGGCGGGGGGGATGACACCGGCGCGGGTTCCCGAGATGCTGGCATTTTATGGCCGCGATACCATGCTGCTGATCGGTGGCGCGCTGCTCGCCGCCGGCCCCGCGTTGGTCGCGGAAACCAGCGCCTTCGTGCGCCAGGTCGCGGAGAGTTCCGATGTCTGATCCCGCCCTTCCCGCTTTTCGTGCCGCCGAGGCCGGCACCGCCGCCGACGCGCTCGCGCGTGGCGGTCTCCGCTGGGAGTCCGTGCCGGTCCTCGCCTACAAGGAGGACGCGACGACGCCGTTTCGCGCGGTAAACCGCCAGGTGCTGTTTCACACCCCCGAACTTGCCGCCGAGTGGCGCTATTTCGAGGTGGCGCCGGGTGGATATTCGACGCTGGAGCGCCATGAGCACGCGCATGCGGTGATGGTGCTCACCGGGCATGGCCGGGCGCTGGTCGGCGAGGCGGTGCGAGCGGTCCGCCCCTTTACTCTGGTATCGATCCCGGGCTGGACCTGGCATCAGTTCCGGGCCGCCCCAGATGCCCCCCTCGGCTTCCTCTGCCTGGTCAATGTGGTGCGTGACAAGCCGCAACTCCCGAGTACCGCCGACCTCGCGCGCCTGCGCCGCAACCCCGAGGTCGCGGCGTTTCTCGATGGCGGACATGAGTGACGCGCCACCTGATCCGCGGCAGGCTTATTGGAATGAACTCACTACCTGCAAAATTGTCGCTTGCTACGTCAAACGCTATCGTGACAGGCAGGCGGTTTGGATCAGGGCGATCAGGATTTTCAAAGCCACTGTGACAAGCAGAACCATTGGCGCTTGGGCGGTGTGGAAGGAGCACGCTTTCGTCTGAGGCATTCTGTTGGCCGCCGTGCACATCCTCGATGCCGTCAAGGAATTCATGCCGCAGACGAAAAACGTACGGAACGCCAGTGACTTTGTTACCTCACTGCAATAGATCCTCATCGATGCGCGCTTTGAGTGGTATGAAATGTTCAACGGCAAATATGATGCTGACGAGATTATGGCGAGGTGGCGGAAGGCCGAGCGGCGCCAAGCCACTCCCGCAAAAGCCGGCCGGAGAAGCCCCGAAGCCGGACAAGCCATCGTCGTAATTGGCAGTGCCGCAGGCACTGCCGGAGGACAAACGTTTTTTGGTTCTTTTTTCAAAAAAAGAACAATTTTCTTCCCGTTACCCCGGAATCAGCGCCGCGCCGAGGCGGGCGAAGGCGAGGGAGAGGTTGCCGACATCGGCGGCGTTGGCGCTTGCGGCGGTGCCGCGGCGGGCGCGGGCGGCGATACCCTCGAAGATCACCGCGAAGCGAAACAGCGCGAAGGCGGTGTGAAAGGGCTGCAAGGGTGGGGCTGGGCCGCGCCGGCTGCGATAGTAATGCGCGAGATACTCGGCCTCAGTGGGGATGCCGAGGGCCGCGAGGTCGAGCCCCTTGAGCCCGCCATAGTCCTCCGGCCGGCTGCGCCAGGCGAGCGCGCTGAAGGCGAGATCGGCGAGCGGGTGGCCGAGTGTCGCCAATTCCCAATCCAGCACCGCGACCACGCGCGGCTCGGTCGGGTGGAACATGAGATTGCCGATGCGAAAATCGCCGTGGCAGAGCGTCGTCGTGTCGTCATCGGGGATATTGGCGGCAAGCCAGGTGGCGAGGCGCGAGAGATCGGGGATATCGCGAAATCGTTCGCCCTCCCATTGCCGGGTCCAGCGGCTGATCTGGCGCTGGAAATAATTCCCGGGCCGGCCGAAGCCTTCGAGCCCGACCGCGCGCCAATCGACGTCGTGCAGCGCGGCCAGCGTTTCGGCGACCGAGCGGAACATCGCCCCGCGCTCGGCAGCGTTCGCCCCGGCCATCATGCTTTCGGCGAAAACTCGCCCCTCGATGCGCGCCATGATGTAAAACGGTGTCCCCACGATGTCGCGCTCGCCGTGATAAAGCAGCACCGGCGGCACCGGCACCGCGCTCCCGGCAAGCGCTGCGAGCACCCGGTATTCGCGATCGACGGCGTGGGCGGAGGGCAGGACTGGCCCGTCCGGCTGCTTGCGGAGCACGAGGCGGCGGTCATCGAAGGTGACGAAATAGGTCGGGTTGGATTGTCCGCCCGCGATCGGTTCGAGCCGCATCTCGCCCTTGGTGCCAAGCTGGCGGGTGAGAAAATCGGCAAGGCGTGCCGGATCGAAGGGCGGGGTCACTGGGGGGTTGGGCATAATCCTCGGTTTCCTTGGTCTTGTACGCCGAGTCTTGCGGATTGCGGGTCTTTCGCCAAGTCTTGGGCTATCGGGCATGGGAGCGCGGCGTTTGGTCAGGGTCTGGCTGTGGTTGTTTTTTCTTCTCGCCGCGCTGGCGCCGGCAACGGCCCAGGAGATCAAGCTCGCGACATGGAATCTGGAGTGGCTTACCACCCGCGATGCCGGCGATCCCGCCTTGCCGCCCGATGTCACCCCGAAGCGTCCCGAGGATATCGCCGCCCTGCGCGCCGTCGCCGGCCGGCTCGATGCCGATGTGATCGCGATCGAGGAAGTCGATGGCGCGCAGGTGGCGGCAGCGGTGTTCGCGCCGGAACGCTACGCCGTTTACATGACGGGGGATCGCGTGGTGCAGCGGGTCGGCTTCGCGGTGCGGCGTGATTGGCATGTGATCGCGCATCCCGATCTCACCGCGCTCGATACCTACCCGCCGCAAGTGCGCGCGCATTTGCGCAGCGGCGCCGATATCACCCTCGATCTCCCGGGCGGCCAGCTTCGCTTGCTCGCCTTGCATCTCAAGGCCGGCTGCCGCAGCGATCGGCTCGCCGAAAGCCGCCGCCCGGCCTGCCATGTGCTGCAAGCCCAGGCGCGGGTGCTCGAAAGCTGGATCGCCGCCCGTGCCCGCGCCGACGAGGCGTTCGTGGTGATCGGCGATTTCAATCGCCGGGCCGAGGGCGACGATGATTTCGCCGCCGCCCTCGCCGAGGCCGCGCCGCTCACCGAGGCGACCGCCGGCCACGCCTCGCCCTGCTGGGGCGGCGAGCCTTTCATCGATCGTGTTTTTCTCGGCGGCGCAGCGCAGCGCTGGCTGGAGCCGGATAGTCTGCGCGTATTGGTCGATCACGGCGCCGATCGTAAGACCTCGCGGCTTTCCGATCATTGCCCGGTCTCGGTGCGCCTGCGCGTCGGCGAGGGATCATGAAGCGGCGCGAACTCCTGGCGTCTGCCGCCGTGGTCGCGCTCACCGGCTGCGCGGCGCAAAGACCGGAGAGCGGGTTGCGCTTCTTGACCCCGGAGGAAGCGGCCAGTGTCGCCGCCATCGCCGATCGGCTGATCCCGCCCGATGAACTCGGCCCCGGCGCGGGCGAGGTGGGGGCGGCGATCTTCATCGACCGCCAGCTCGCCGGCGCCTATGGCAGCAGCCGCGATCTTTATATGCGCCCACCCTTTCTTCCCGGCCTTCCCAGCCAGGGGATGCAATCGCCGCTGATCCCGGCGGCGCGCTATCGCGCGGCGCTCGCCGATCTCGATCGCCATTGCCGGGCGGCGTTTGCGGGGCGCGGGTTCGCCGCGCTCGATCCCGCAACGCAGGACCGCGTGCTCAGCGATCTCGAAAATGGCCGGATCGGGATCAGCGGCGGCGGGCGGGCGTTTTTTGACCTCGTGCTGCGCGATACGATCGATGGCTTTTTCGCCGATCCCCGCTATGGCGGCAATCAGGGCATGGCGGGCTGGCGGCTGATCGGATTCCCAGGTGCGCGCTATGATTATCGCGACGTCGTCGCGCGGCACGGCGAGCCCTATCGCGCGCCGCCGGTCGCGCTCGCATGACGACACGGCTGAAACCGGTCGATGCGGTGATCATCGGCTTTGGCTGGAGCGGCGCGTTGCTCGCCGAAGCGCTGAGCCGTGCCGGGCTTTCGGTGATCGCGCTCGAACGTGGCCCCTATCGCGACACCGCCGAGGATTTTCCGCCGAGCCGCGCCCCCGACGAGTTGCGCTATGCGGTGCGCCATGATCTTGTCGTCAAACCCGCTGAAAATACAATCACTTTCCGCAATCGCAGCGATCAGACGGCGCTTCCCGTGCGGGCCTGGGGCTCGTTTCTGCCGGCGAGCGGGGCGGGCGGCGGCGGGGTGCATTGGAACGGCCAGACCTGGCGCTTCCGCCCGAGCGATTTTACCCTCAAAACCACCGTGCTCGAACGCTATGGCCGGCGCTTTCTCCCGCCCGATCTTACCATCCAGGATTGGGGCGTTTCCTATGACACGCTCGAGCCGTACTATGACCGTTTCGAATATCTCTGCGGCATTTCGGGAAAATCCGGTAATCTTCAGGGGAAAATCCAGCCTGGCGGCAATCCCTTCGAAGGACCGCGAGCGCGCGACTATCCAAACCCGCCGCTCACCATGCCGTATGCCGCGGCGCTGTTTGCGAAAGCGGCGGCGGAACAGGGCTATCATCCGTTTCCGCAGCCCTCGGCCAATCTTTCGCAAGCCTACACAAATCCGTTTGGCGTAACCCTCGGCGCGTGCAGCTATTGCGGATTTTGCGAGCGCTTTGGCTGCGGCAACTACGCCAAGGCGAGCCCGCAAACGACGCTGATGCCGCTGTTGCGCCGGCGCGCGAATTTCTCGCTGCGCACCGAATGTTTGGTGCTGGCGATCAACCATGATGGTGCTGGCAAAAAAGCGCTTGGCGTCACCTATAGAGATGCGAGCGGCGAGGATTTCTTCCAGCCCGCCGCGATCGTTCTTCTTGCCGCCTATACGTTCGAGAATATCCGCCTTCTGCTGCTTTCAGGGATCGGAGCACCCTATGATCCGGCGAGCGGCCGGGGAGTCGTCGGACGCAATTACAGTTATCAGACGACGTCCTCGGTGCAGCTCGGCTTTGCCGATAAGATCCTCAACCCTTTCATCGGCGCCGGCGCGCTCGGCATGGTGGTCGATGATTGGAACGGCGAACATTACGACCATGGCCCGCTTGGGTTCATCGGCGGCGCCTATCTCGCGGCGCTCGCGACCAATTCACGGCCGATGCTGAACCATCCAACGCCACCCGGAACACCGCGCTGGGGGGCTGAGTGGAAGCGGGCGGTTGCGAAATCCTATCTCCGTACCACACGACTTCTCGCGTCGGGCAGTTCGCTCAGCCATCGCGGCGCCTATTGCGATCTCGATCCCACCTATCGCGACCGTTTCGGCCGGCCGCTCCTTCGCTTGACTTTCGATTTCCATCCCAACGATCTTCGCATGTCTCATTTCGTAACCGATCGGCTTGCCCAAATCGGCCGCGCGATGGGGCCGGAATGGCTCGCGGTCGAGCAACGCAAAGCGCCCTACAGCATCGTTCCCTATCAGAGCACGCATAATGTCGGCGGCGCGATCATGGGCGCGGACCCGGAGACGAGTGTCGTCAACCCTTATCTGCAAAGCTGGGACTGCGATAATCTCTTCGTCGTCGGCGCCTCTGCCTTTCCGCAGAACGCGAGCTATAACCCAACCGGGACGGTTGCCGCGCTTGCGCTGCGCACGGCGGACGCGATCATCGGCCGCTATCTTAGGGCACCCGGGTCGCTTGCATGAAAACCGTGCTCTGCGCAGCCTTTTTCTTGTTGCTTGCGGCTCTCCCCGTGCGCGCCGAGGAGCGCGTGGCGGCGGGGCAATATCTCACCATCCTTGGCGATTGCGCCGCCTGTCATACGCCGCCGGGGGGCGCGCCGTTTTCTGGTGGCCGGCGGATTCCAACCCCGTTCGGCTGGGTGATCGCCCCCAATCTCACGCCCGATCGCGAGACCGGGCTCGGCGCCTGGTCGGCGGCGGCGTTTGATGGGGCACTTCGGTTTGGGCGAAGACCGGATGGGAGTTTTCTTTATCCCGCCCACCCTTTTCCCTATTTCGCACGCCTCAGCGCTGAAGATAGCGCGGCGATCCGCGCCTTTCTCGCAACCCTCCCGCCCGTCCATCAGCCGGCGCGCGGCGCCGATCTTTCGTTTCCCTTTGATCTCCGCTTCCTGCTCGTGTTTTGGGATGCGTTATATGCCAAGCCGGCGCCGCCGCTGCCCGATCCCAGCCATGACGCGCTTTGGAATCGCGGCGCCTTCATCGTTACTGGGCCGGGGCATTGCGGCGCCTGTCACACACCGAAAACCGCGCTCGGCGGGGATATCGCGGCGCGCGCGCTGAATGGCGGGGTGGTCGCGGGCTGGGTCGCCCCGGCGCTCGATGGCGATCGGCGCACCGGGCTCGGCGCCTGGCGCGAGGACGAGATCGCGCACTTCCTCGCAACCGGCGCGGCCCATGGCGCGCTCGCGAGCGGCCCGATGGCTGAGGTGGTGACGCTGTCGGGCGCCCGCATGACCGCGGCCGATCGCGCGGCGATCGCGCATTATCTGAAAAGCCTGCCGCCACCCCCACCCAGCCAAGCCGCCGCGCCGCCGCCGCAGGCCGCAATGGCCGCAGGCGAAGGGCTTTACCGCCTCCGCTGCGCCCCCTGTCATGGGCGAGACGGCGAGGGAACGACCGGGCTTTTCCCGCGCCTTGCCGGCAGCGCGCTCGTGCAGGCTTCGAACCCCGCGACCATCCTCCGCGTGATCTTAAACGGCGCCCGCGCCGCCGCGACCGACGCCGCCCCGACTGGTGCCGCCATGCCGGGTTTCGCGGGCGCGCTCGATCGTGCCGAGATCGCCGCGATCGCGAGCTATATCCGTAATGCGTGGGGCAATGCCGCGCCGGCGGTCGCGGCGGGCGACGTCACGCCGTAAGCGGCATCACATGCACCGCTTCCGGGGCGAAGGCGATCGCCGCCGCTTCCCCCGGTTGCGGCAGCGGCGGCCCGGCGCCGGGCGGCGGGCGCGGCACGACGAAGGCAGCGCCGTCGCCAGCGAGAAAGACGACGCGGGCGATCCCGGGCAAGATCGCGACCTCGCCGATACGCCCGGCGAGGACGTTGGCGGTGCTCTCTCCGGGTCGCGCGGCGTGGAGCGTGATCGCCGCCGGCGGCACCGTCCAGGCGATCGCGGTGCCGGGCGGGAATGGGAGGGAGCCGCCGGCGCGAATGGTCTCGCCCTGCCAGGCGATGCGCGTCTCGGCCGGCGTCTCGCCACTGGCGAGAATCTCGCCATCGAACAGATTCGGCAAATCGACGACGCGCGCGACGGCGCGCGAGGCTGGCCGCGCCATGATCGCCGCCGGCGCCCCGGTTTGCAGCGTCCGCCCGCGCTCGAGCACCGTCATCCGGTCGGCCAGTGCTGCCGCCTCCTCGAGATCGTGGGTCACGAGGAGGATCGGGATTGCTAGCCGGCGGCGCAACGCCGCGAGTTCCTGGCGGAGATGGCGGCGGGTTCTGGTATCGAGGGCGGCGAAGGGCTCGTCGAGCAAAAGCAGCGCCGGCTCGCGCGCCAGCGCCCGCGCGACCGCGACCCGCTGGCGCTCGCCGCCTGAAAGCGTCGCCGGCCGGCGCTCGGCGAGCGCCGCGAGGCCGAGCTGACCAAGCAGGGCGCGGGCGCGGGCCAGGCGAACGCCGCGCGGCAGATGGCCCAGCGCGGCGGCGACATTGCCCGCCGCCGAGAGGTGCGGGAACAGCGCATAATGCTGAAACACCAGGCCGACGCGTCGGCGTTGCGGCGGCAGATCAACCCCGCGCGCGGCATCGAACCAGGTGTCATTGGCGCAGGCGATGGTGCCGGCGCGGGGGCGATAGAGCCCCGCAAGCGCCCGCAGCAGAGTGGTTTTGCCGCTGCCCGAGGGGCCGATCAGGGCATGCAGCTCACCCGCCGGGACGCAGAGCCGGGCATCGAGCGGGATCGGCCCGGGTTGCGCGAGAAAAGCGGCGAGCCCCGCCGTCGCCGTCTCGCTGATCTCAGCCATCGCGCCCGCCGACCCGCCCGCCGAGGATCTGCACGAGCCCGAGGGCAGCCAGGGCAAAGGCGAGGAGAAGCAGCGACATCCGCCCGGCGCCGCTGCCATCGAGCGCCTGGGCGCGGTCATAGATCGCGATCGCGACGGTCCGCGTCTCGCCGGGAATGCCGCCGCCGACCATCAAGACGACGCCGAATTCCCCCATGGTGTGGGCGACGGTGAGGGCGAAGGCGGCGAGGATGCCGGGCCAGGCGAGCGGCAGTTCGATGCGCAGGAATCCGGCCCAGCGGCTGAGCCCGCACACCCAGGCGGCCTCGCGGATCTCCGGCGCGATGGCGGCGAAGGCGCGTTCGATCGGCTGCACCGCGAAGGGCAGGTTGACGATGAGGGAAGCAAACACCAGGCCGCTGAAGCTGAACGCGAGCGGATGCCCGAACAAAGCCTGCCAAACCCGCCCGAGCGGCGAGGCGATGCCGAACGCGACCAGAAGATAATAGCCGAGTACACTCGGCGGCAGCACCAGCGGCAAAGCGAGCAGGGCTTGCACCAGCCCCTTGCCGGCGAACGCCCGCGCCGCCAGCGCCCGCCCGGCCGCGACGCCGAACGGCAGCAGCAGGAACGCCGTGGCGCCGGCGAGTTCGAGCGAGAGGGCGAAGGCGGCCCAGTCCACCGTGATCTCAGCCGAGCCGGTCGCCGGGGAGGAGAAACCCATAGCGGCGGAGGATGGTGCGCGCCGGCGGTTTTTGCACGAAATCGTAAAACGCCGTCGCGATCGCCCCGGCGCCAGGCAGGAGCACCATGCGCTGGCGGAGCGGCTGATGCCAATCGGCGGCGATCAGGGCGAAGGCGCCGGCCTGCGCAAAGGTCGGCGCGCGGGCGAGCGAGAGCGGGATGACGCCGCCTTCGGCGGCGCCGGCGCGGATGAATTGCGCCACCTGGGCGACGTTCTCGCCGAGCACGAGATGGGGGAAAAGTGCCTCCCACAGCCCGGCATGCTGCAATGCCTCGCGCGCGGCGCGGCCATAGGGGGCATGGGTGGGGTTGGCGATCGCGAATTTCCGCACCCTCCCTTGCGCGAGCGCGGCGCGGAGGCCATCGAGCGCCGGATCGGCGGTGAACGCAGCACCGGGGCCGGCGAGCAGGCCGATCCTGCCGACCGCGTAGAGCACGCCCTCGTCACGCGCGTGGCCGCTCTGGACGAGAGACGCGACATACGCCTCATCGGCGCTGAGAAACACCTGAAACGGCGCGCCATGGGCGATTTCGGTCGCGAAATTGCCCGAGGAGCCGAACACCAGCTTGACCTCGTGGCCGCTTTCGCGGGCAAACGAGGCGGCGATTTCGGGCAGCGCGTAGGTGAGGTCGGCGGCGGCGGCGATCGCCGGCGGCGTGGCCGCGCGCGCGCGCCCGGCGCCAAGGATACCAAAGGCGGCGGCGCGCAAGAGGGTTCGGCGTGACGGGCAAGGACGGGACACGGGCGGGTTCCGGCGGGAAAGGGCGACAGCGATATAGCGGCCTGAACATAACTCGCGCCGCCGCCCTCCGCCAGTGCCGGGCGCGGGGTCAATACATCCGTTTGCGCGCGAGCCAGGCGGCGGCGATCATGGTCGTAAGGCCAATCGCCGCGAGCGGCCAATATTGGTCGAGGAGATCGCCGGCGCGATCTCCTTGGAGGAAGCTGCCGCGCAGAATGACCATCAAATAGCGCATCGGGTTGAGATAGGTGAGATATTGCACGAATTGCGGCATATTGGCGATCGGGGTTGCAAATCCCGAGAGCAGAATGGCCGGCACCAGGAACAGGAAGGCGCCGAGCAGCCCTTGTTGCTGGGTCGCCGCGAGTGCGGAAATCATCATCCCGATGCCGATCGCGGACAGCAGGAACAAGCCGAGCCCGAGAACCAGCGCGACCACGCTGCCGGTGAAGGGCACGCCGAACCAGAGGATCGCGACCAGGGCGATGAATGTCGCCTCGCCGCTGCCGATGATGAAGCCGGGGATGGCTTTGCCGAGCAGGACCTCGGCCGGGCGGAGGGGGGTTACCAGCAATTGGTCATAGGTGCCCATCTCGCGCTCGCGGGCGATCGAAAGGGCGGTCACCAGCATGGTCACGACCAGGGTCAGCAAGCCGATGATGCCTGGGATCACGAACCAGCGCGACAGCAGATCGGGGTTGTACCAAGCGCGCATGACGAGTTGCGCCGGAAGATGCGCCCAAGGATGGGTGCTGCCCCATTCGGCGTCGAAATCCAGCAAAATCGTGTTGGCATAGCCGAGCACGATCGCCGCGGTGTTGGAATTGCGGCCATCGATGATCACCTGCACCCGCCCCGGCCGGCCGGCGAGGATATCGCGGCTGAATTGCCGATCGATGTGTAAAACCACCAACACGTCCTGGCGGTCGATCAGGGGCGCGATCCGCGCGTCAGACGAAAGGGTCGCGACGCGCTGAAAAACCGGCGCGCCGTCGAAACGCGCGAGCAATTGGCGAGAGGCGAGGCCGGGATCCTCGTTGAAGACCGCGAACGGAATATGGTTGAGATCGAAGGTCGCGGCATAGCCGAAGACGACGAGCTGCACCACCGGCGGGCCGATGAGCACGAAACGGCTCGCCTTGTCGCGCAGAAGGGCGAGAAATTCCTTGATCACGAGCGCGAAAAGCCGCTGCCACATCTCAGTCGAGCCGCTTTTGCGAGCGCCGCAGGGTAAGGCCGAGGAAAATCGCTGCCATCAGGACGAGTGCCAGCAGATTGGGCCAAAGGATCGGCCACACGTCGCCGGCGAGAAAGACGCTTTGCAAAATGGCGACGAAATAGCGCGCGGCGACGACGTGGGTGATGATCTGGATCGCCGTCGGCATCGAGCGGATATCAAAGACGAAGCCGGAGAGGATGAACGCCGGCAGAAAGGTCACGATGATCGCGATCTGTCCTGAGACGAACTGGCTTTTTCCGACCGAGGAGATCAACAGCCCCATCCCGAGGGCCACCAGCAGGAATAACGCCGAGGCGAGCGCGAGGGTCAGGAAATGGCCATGCAGCGGCACCGCGAAAAGCCAAAGCGCCATCGCGACCGAAAGCGCCATGCCGCCCATCCCGAGCACGAAATAGGGGAGAAGCTTGCCAACCAAAATCTCCGCCATCGTCACCGGCGAGGCCATCAGCGCCTCCATCGTGCCGCGCTCCCACTCGCGCGCGACGACGAGCGCGGTGAGCAGGGCGCCGATCAACGTCATGATGACGGCGATCAGGCCGGGGACGAGATAATCGCGCGAGCGCAGCGCCGGATTGAACCAGATGCGAAACTGAGAGGCGACGGGAAAGCCGGGCGCCGCCTGATGCGCCTGCTGCTGGGCAAGCCAGATCTGCCAGACCTGCAAGAGATAGGATTCGATCAGCCGCGCATCATTGGCATCGACACCGTTGACGATGACGCCGACATCCTCGCCATTGCCGGCGAGCGCGTTGCGGCTGAAATCACTGCGTAGCCAGAGGATTGCTTTTACCTCGCGCGCTTGCAAGGCATTCTTTGCGGCATCGATGGTGCGAAAGAGGTGCGGCTCGAAATAGCGCGAATGACCGAGCCCGGCGATCAGCGGGGCGATTTGCGGGTTCGGATGTTCGGCGACCACGGCAACGGGCACATGCTGGGAGTCGAGCGAAATGCCATAGCCGAACAAAAGCAGGAGAAAAATCGGCATGACGAAGGCGATGCCGAGGGCTGAGGGGTCACGAAAGATCTGGATGAATTCCTTGCGCAGCAAGCCGCGCAGCCGCAGGCCGTTCATGCCGCCCGCCTGATCTTGGCCTCGTTTTGCTCGATCAAGGCGATGAAGGCTTCCTCCATGCTGGGCGCGGGGAGGCTTGCGCTTTTTGCCTTGGCGCGGACCTCGGCCGGCGTGCCGGCGGCCAGCACTTCCCCGAGCGACATCAAGACGAGATGATCGCAATATTCCGCTTCATCCATGAAATGCGTCGTCACCAGAACCGTGGTTCCCGCCGCGGAATAGTGATTGATGCGTTGCCAAAATTCGCTGCGCGCCAGCGGGTCAACGCCCGAAGTCGCCTCGTCGAGAAAGAGGATGGCCGGCTCATGGAGGAGGGCGATAGCGAGCGCGAGGCGCTGTTTATAGCCGAGCGGCAAATCCCCGGCAGTCATCGCGCGATAAGCGGCGAGTTCGAATTCTTCCTCCGCCCAAGCCAGGCGTTCGCGCTTGCGCTTGCCGCGCAGGCCGTAGGCGGAAGCGAAGAAGGCGAGGTTTTGATCGACGCTGAGATTGGCATAAAGCGAGAATTTTTGCGCGACATAGCCGATATTGCGGCGCGCCTCCGCCGGTGCTGTACGCAAATCCTGGCCGGCCACCTGCAATTCGCCCGAACTTGCCGGCAACAAGCCGCAGAGCATGCGAAACGTCGTGCTCTTGCCCGCTCCATTGGCGCCGAGCAAGCCAAACACCTCGCCCCTTCGCACCGCGAACGTGACGTCCTTGACCGCGTGAAAACTGCCGAACATCCGGTTCAAGCCACGCACCGAAAGCACGATTGCCGCGCCCTCGCCAGCGTCCGCCTTGGGCGGGTTTGCCGCCTGCGGCCGGCGCGCGGTCTTGCCGGCGGCCAGACGCTCGAAGAAGGCATCGGCGAAATCAGGATTTCTCGCCTCCCAGGTGACGCCCGCGATGGCCGGCGGGCGAGCGCCCGGGCTGAGCAGAACCCGCACCGACTCGGTCTCGATCCTGGCTTCGAGAACCGTCTCCTCGGCGTATAGCGTCTGTTGCAGGGCGCGGCGCGAACGCTGCCGATCATGGCCCGCGAAACACCGCCCGGCGAGCGGCGCGATGAACGCGGCCGGCGTGCCTTCGGCGAGAAGACGCCCCTGATTGAGCAGTAAAATATCATCGCAGCGTTCCGCCTCGTCCATATAGGCGGTGCTGATCAAGACGCTGACGCCCTCAGCGCGCAGCCCGACGACGATCGCCCAGAGTTCACGCCGCGAAATCGGATCGACGCCGACCGTCGGCTCATCGAGCAAGAGCAGCTCCGGCACCCGCAAAAGCGCGCAGGCAAGGCCGAGTTTCTGCTTCATCCCGCCGGACAATCGTCCCGCCTGGCGCTTGCCGAACGGGCCGAGCGCGGTGAGGCGGAGAAGTTCATCATAGCGGGCTTGGCGCACCTCTCGCGCAAGACCCTGCAAATCGGCATAGAGGTCGAGATTTTCCTCAACCGTGAGATCCTCATAGAGCCCGAAGCGCTGCGGCATGTAGCCGATCCGCCCATGCACCGCGCGCGCGCCACGCCGCGTCTCGTGCCCAAGCGTGATGACCTCGCCGCGCTCGGGCAGCAAAAGCCCTGCGGCGAGCCGCATTAAGGTCGTCTTGCCGGCGCCATCGGGGCCGATCAGGCCAGTGATGCGCCCGCGCGCGAGCGAAAACGAAAGACCATCGAGGGCGACGATAGGTTGCGCTCCGCTTTGAAACTCTTTGACGACGTCGCGGAAGTGCAAAACATCATCTTCCATTGCCGCTCTCGCAAGGGTTAGCCGCCTGGGCGCCGGGCGCGTTGTTTTCGAGCGGGATGATCACCGTCACCGGCGCGCCGAGCCTGAGCCGGCCGCCGGGATTGCAGGCATAAACATGCAGCCGATAGACCAGCGCGGTGCGAAGATCGGTGGTTTCAACGGTTTTTGGCGTGAACTCGGCGGTGGTTGCGATAAAGCCGATCCAGGCGGGGAATTTTTCCCCAGGGTAGGCGTCGGTTTCGATCCAAGCGTGCATGCCGGTGCGAATTTTGCCGAGTTCGTGTTCGGGGAGATAGGCGCGGGCATAAACCGGATCGTCGAGATCGAGCGTATAGACCGGGGTTTGCGGCGTCACCATGTCCCCGGGCTCGAGGATGCGATCCTCGATCATGCCATTGGCCGGGGCGAGCAGTTTGGCATCCTCGAGTTGGCGGTGTGCGTAGGCGGCGGCGGCCTTGGCGGAGGCGAGTTGCGCGCGCGCGACCGCGATATCTTCCCACCGTGGTCCCTCGAGTGCGAGCGCGAGCGCTTGCTCGGCGGCCTCGCGGTTGGCGGCTGCGACTTTCAGGCTTTGCTCGGCGTTGTCGCGATTTTGCTTGGTCTCGGCGCCACTCGGTGACAGCGTATTGTAACGCGCGAGATTGATCCGCGCATTCGCCTCCGTCGCCACCGCCGCGGCAAGGGCCGCGCGCGCCTCGGCGATTTCTTCCGGCCGCGAACCATCGAGCAGCCGGGTCAGGGTTTTGTCCGCCGCCTCAACGTCCGCATCGGCTTTGTCGGCATTGGCTTTGAGGCGGGCCTCATCGAGATCGCCGAGCAACTGTCCGCGAGTCACTCGATCCCCCTCATGGAAATAGAGATGGGCGATGCGGTCGCTGTCGTTGAAGGCAATTTGGGTCTGGCGAATATCGATGGTGCCGAACACGGTGACTCTGGTCGCGGCGGCGGGCGGGTGGGAAAGGCGCCAATAGGCCGCGCCTGCCGCGGCGAGAAGAAGCAGCAGCAAAGCGGCGGGCAGCAGAATCCGCCGCGGCGAGCGCGCCTTCGCCGGCTTCGCCGCCGCGGTATCGCGCGCCACCACGCCGCCGACCTCCTGGCTCATCGTCGTGCCACCTTTTCCGCGCCCACTGCCGCAGCCTTATCCGACGAAGGGAACGGGCTCGACGAACGTGGTTTTGTCGACGACGCTTTTCACGCCGGGCACATTCTCGGCGGCGACCACGAGCGCGGCGCGGGCGGCGTCGTCGAACAACACACCCTCGAGCGTGACGGTGCCGTTTTCAACCACGATCGACACGCTCTGCGCCCCGAACCAATTCTGTTTCTTGAGTTCGCCGAGCAGCGCCTCGCGGATCGCCGGATCGTCGCGCTTGGCATCGGCGCGGGCGCCCAGCGCCTCGCCGATGACGCGGATGAGATCGGCGCGGCTGATGATGCCGACCACGACATCGCCGCGCATCACCGGCACGCGGCGGATGCCGCGCTGCTCCATGAGTTCGACGACCTGATCGATGCCGGCATTCTCGGGAACCGAGGCGACATCCTTGGTCATCACGTCCTCGACATGGCGGCTATGGGTTGCCACGTATTCGGCGGCGTTGCGGGCCGGGCCGCGCAGGAATTGCTGCCATTTCGAGCGCTGTTTTTCGGTGCTGAGTTCGGCGCGGCGGAGAAGATCGCCCTCCGTCAGCATGCCGACCAGCCGGCCTTCGAGATCGATCACGGGCAGGCCACTCACGCGCGCCTCGACCATTTTGGTGATCGCCTCGCTGAGTGTCGAGCGTGGCCCGACGGTGACGAGTGTCCGGGTCATGATATCGCTCGCGTGCATGGATCCCTCCTATTTTGACGTTGACAACAGAAGCGATCATAGGTTGGCGCGCACGTTCCGCCTTGATCTGCGTCAAGTTCTTTGATCGAGATCACGTTTGCGCGGCCGCGCCGCAGGCGCTCAGCCCGCCGTCAGGCTGCGGGTGTGTTCGGCGATCATCGCTTCCTCGTCGGTTGGGATAACCCAAAGAGCGAGGCGGCTGTCCTTGGCGCTGATCCGCCGCGGGCCGGTGGTCGGGCGGGCGTTTTCGTCGGCGTCGAGCACGGCGCCAAGCCAGGTGAGACGGGCGGCGATGGCGGCGCGGATGTCGGGCGCGTGCTCGCCGATGCCGGCGGTGAAAACCACCCCATCGAGCCCGCCGAGCGAGGCGCTGAGCGCCCCGATCTCACGTGCTGCGCGAAACACGAACAGCTCGACCGCCTCGCGCGCGTGCGGGTCGCGGCTTGCGAGCAGGGTCCGCATATCGGCGCTGATGCCCGAGACGCCGAGAAGACCCGAGCGATGATAGAGCAGATCCTCGATCGCCGCGGCGTCGAGCCGGTGTTGCTGCATGAGATAGAGCACGACGCCGGGATCGATGCTGCCGGTGCGCGTTCCCATCACCAGCCCATCGAGCGCGGTGAAGCCCATGGTGGTATCGATGCTCTGCCCCGCGTCCATTGCGCAAAGACTGGCGCCGTTGCCGAGATGGGCGGCGATCACCTTGCCGCGGGCGAGTGTGGGCGCGCACGCGGCGAGCGCGCGGGCGATGAATTCATAGGACAGGCCATGAAACCCGTAACGCCGCACGCCTTCCTCGGCGAAGCGGCGGGGCAGCGCGAGCCGGCTCACCACCGGCGCGATGCCATGATGAAACGCGGTGTCGAAGCAGGCGACTTGCGGCAAGCCGGGACGCAGCGCGGCGATGGCGCGGATCGCGGCGAGGTTGTGCGGTTGATGCAAGGGCGCGAGCGGCGTGAGCTTCGCCAGCGCCTCGAGCAGCGCCGCATCCACCCGCGCCGGGCCGAAATGCCGCTCGCCGCCATGAACGACCCGGTGGCCGACGGCCCGGAGCGCCTCCCCGACGAGTTCCTTGTCGATCAGGGTGAGCAGCGGGTCGAGCAGATCCTCATGGGTATGGCTCTCCCCGACCGGCCAATAGCGTTCGGCGCGGACCTCATGCGCCGGGCCGAGCACGAGGAGATGCGGCGCCGTGCCAATGCCTTCGATTTGGCCATGGGCGATCGTTGTGAACTGGCCGGCGCCGGCGAGATCGTAAAGCGCGAACTTGATGCTGGAGGAGCCGGCATTGACGACCAGGATCGCATCAGCCATGGCACGCAGCCCCCCTCGGCGTTCGGCGGCCGGGGCTGTGGGATCGTCGGGGCAGGGGCATGGCGACATCCTTCGCGGGCGGTTTCCTCACGCAACACTACCTGCGCCGGGGGCGGGCGTCGCGCCTTGAGCCAGATCAATCCGCGTGTCGCGGCGCTTGCCAGGCTTGGCAGGACCGCGGTTTCCTTGCTCTATGCGGCACATGACACAAGGTTTTGAGTCTCATGGTTGAGGCCGGCGCGCCGACGCTCGGCATTCTCGCCGGCGGCGGGCCGCTCCCCGGGCGGGTTGCGGCGGCGGCGGTGGCGGCGGGGCGCGCGGTGTTCGTGATCGGCTTCGAGGGCTTCGCCGACCCCGACATGCTGGCGCCCTATCCGCATGCCTATGCCCGGCTCGGCGCCGCCGGGCGGATTCTCGAGCTGCTCCGTAGGCATGGGTGCCGCGATATCGTTCTGGTCGGGCCGGTGCGCCGCCCGTCACTGCTGGCGTTGCGTCCCGATGCCGAAGGCGCGCGGATTCTGGCGCGCATCGGCCGCGCCGCCTTCACCGGCGATGACGGCCTGCTCGCCGCCATCGTGCGGGTGTTCGGCGAGGAGGGGTTTCGCGTGCTCGGCGCGCATGAAATTCTCGCCGAGCTGGTCGAGGCGCCGGGGCTTCTCGGCGCCGTCGCGCCGGATGCCGCGGCGAGGCGCGACATCGCGCGCGGGGTTGCGGTGGTGCGGGCGCTCGGCGCCGTCGATGTCGGGCAGGCGGCGGTGGTGCAGCAGGGTATCGTGCTCGCGGTCGAGGCGATCGAGGGCACGGATGCGATGCTCGCACGATGCCGGGCGCTGGCGCGGCCGGGGCCGGGCGGGGTGCTGGTCAAGCTGGTCAAACCGGGGCAGGATCGCCGCGCCGATCTGCCTACCATCGGGCCGGAGACGGTGCGGCGCGCCGCCGAAGCCGGGCTTCGCGGCATCGCTTTCGAGGCGCATGGCACGATGATCACCGCCCGTGCTGCGATGATCACGGCGGCTGATGCCGCCGGCCTGTTCCTGCTCAGCCTCGACCCCGAGGCGGCGCAAAGCGAAGTGCTGATCGAATGATTTTTTCGCAAAGGAGCCATCATGACCGAACCCACCAGGCGCTATCTGCACACCATGCTGCGGGTGAAAAACCTCGAAAAGAGCGTCGATTTCTACACGCGTTTGATGGGCATGAAGGAATTGCGCCGGCGCGAGGTGCCGGACGGCAAATACACCCTGGTTTTCGTCGGCTATGGCGACGAGGCGAGCCATACCGTGCTCGAACTCACCTATAACTGGGGCCAGGATAATGGCTACGACCTCGGCACCGGCTTCGGCCATCTCGCGGTCGGCGTCGCCGATGTCGCGGCGACGTGCGCCGAACTGCGGGCCGCCGGGGTGAAGATCACCCGCGAGCCGGGGCCGGTGAAATTCGGCACCACCATCATCGCCTTCATCGAAGACCCGGATGGCTACAAGATCGAGCTGATCGAGGGACGCTAACGAAGTTATCCGCCAGAAGAAAGTTCTTCTTTTTCTGAAGAAAAAGAAGCAAAAAGACGTTTGTCCTGTTTTCTCGGAGTTGCCAATGCCTCGGCACGGGCAGTGCCTGCGGCACTGTCCAACGGGAGAAAAGTTTTTTGGTTCTTTTTTTAAAAAAGAACCTCTTTTTTGAGGTCATCGCAGCGCGCGATGGGTGTCGGGGGTGAAACATGGCGGTGGTTTTGACGATTGCGCAACAAAAGGGTGGCGCCGGCAAGACCACGCTCGCCGCTCATCTCGGCGTCGCCTTCGCGGCAACGCGGCGTGTCGCCCTCCTCGATATCGATCCGCAGAAAAGCCTTGCCCGTTGGTTCGCGCTGCGCACGGCCTTGCCGGCGGGGCGAGAGCGTGTGCCGCTCGGCTTCTCGGATGTTTCGGGCTGGCGGCTCAGGGCCGAGCTTGACCGGCTCAAGCGCGATTTCGACATGATCCTGATCGACAGCCCGCCCGAGATCGCGACCGATGCGCGCACCGCTCTCCGTGCCGCCGATCTGGTCTTGGTGCCGATCCAGCCGAGCCCGCCCGATCTCTGGGCGGCGGAGGGGACGCTGGCGCTCGCCGCGAGCGAACGCCGCACCGTGCATCTGGTGTTCAATCGCGCGAGCGCCGCATCCCGCCTGCGCCAGACGATGGCGGCCGACATCGCCGAGCGCGGGCTTGCGCTGCTGACCAGCGCCCTCGGCAACCGCGCGGGCTTTGCCAATGCCTTCGCCCGCGGCCTTGGCATCAGCGAAGCGGCGCCGAACTCCCGCGCCGGCGCCGAACTCACGGCGCTGGCGGGGGAAATCTCGGGACTGCTGGCATGAGCGGCGGCCGACCTTATATCGTCTGAACGCTTGATCCGGATCAAAGCCGACCCGTTCAAAATCTGTCCATAGAATGCCATGCCACCTTGTTTCTTTCGGCGTGCTCTCGCATTGTCCGTCGCCACATGAGCACGCAAACCTCGCAAGACGCTGCCTGGCTGAAGGCCGAGAGCCGGGCGGCGCGGCCCTTGGTCGTGCCTTTGATCGGTCTCGGTCTGGCGGGGGTTGCGTGCGGCATCGGCCAGGCGGCGGCGATCGCCGCCCTCCTTGCTCATGCCCTGATCGGCCGGCCGGCCGCGATCGCCCTGCCGCTTACGGGATTTGCTTTGCTCGCCCTGCTCCGCGCTGGCCTTGCCTATGTCGCCGAGGTCGCGGCCAGCCGGGCCGGTATCGCCGGGCGGCGCCGGCTGCGCGCTGCGGTGATGGCGCGTGTGCTCGAGGCCGGCCCGGCGCTGCTCCGCCGCCAGCATTCGGGCGAAATCGCGACCGCGGCGATCGACCGCATCGAGGGGCTGGACGGATTCTATGGCCGCTGGCTGCCAGCTGCCGGGCTTGCCGTGCTTGGCCCGGCGCTGGTCTTGGTGGCGGCGGCTGTGGTCGATCCTTGGGCGGCATTGGCGCTGCTCTTGGCCGGGCTTTTGGTGCCGGCCGGCATGGCGTTCGCCGGGATCGGCGCGGCGCGCGCGGCGCGGCGGCAGTTTCTCGCGATGGCGCGGCTGCAGGCGCGCTTTCTCGACCGGGTGCGCGGCATTGCAACCCTCGTGCTCTATGGCCGCGCCGAGGACGAGGCCGTCCGGCTCCAAGCCGCCGCCGATGAATTGCGCCGGCGAACGCTGCGCGTACTCAGGGTCGCGTTTCTTTCCTCGACCGTGCTCGATCTCGCGATGGTTGCGGCCCTGGTCGGGTTTGCGCTGCATCTTTGGCAGGCGCCGGTGTTCCCGGCGCTGTTTCTGCTGCTCCTGGTGCCGGAATTCTTTGCCCCGCTGCGCGCCTTCGCCGCGGCCTATCAGGACCGGATGCAGGCGCATGCCAGCGCCGGCGTCCTCGCCGCCCTGCCTCAGGCGCCGCCATCAGCGCCGGCGGCGGCGATCCGCCATGTCAGCGCGAGCGGTGTCAGTGTCGCGTTCTCGGGGGTGTCTTTCACCTGGGATCCGGCGCGTGGCCCGGCGCTCAGCGATGTCAGCTTCCGGATCAGCGCGGGTGAGAGCCTGGTGCTGGTCGGGCCGTCGGGGGCGGGAAAATCGACCATCCTCGAAATCCTGCTCGGCTTCATCCGCCCCGACCAAGGGCGGGTTTTGCTGAACGGCGCCGATATCACCACCATCGTGCCTTCGGCGCTCGCCGAACTCACCGCTTGGATCGGCCAAAAACCGATGATTTTTGCTGGAACCCTGGCCGAGAATATCCGCTTCGCCCGCCCCTCGGCGAGCGATGAGGCGGTGCGCGAGGCGGCCCGCCTCGCCCGGGTCACGGATTTCGCCACCCATCTGCCGCACGGGCTCGAGACCGAGATCGGCGAGGGCGGTTTCGGCCTTTCGGGCGGCGAGGCGCAACGCGTCGCGATCGCCCGCGCCTATCTCAAGAACGCGCCGCTGCTGCTGCTCGACGAGCCGACCGCGCATCTCGACCCCGCGACCGAGGCAGAGGTGATCGCGAGCTTGCGGCGGCTGGCGCTCGGGCGGACGGTTGTTCTGGCGAGCCACGCGACGGCAGCGCGTGAATTCGGCGGCCAGCGTCTCGATCTCCGCGATGGGCGGGTGGTCGCCTTCGCGGCGCGGGGGGCGGCATGAGAGCGGCGATCCGACCGGTTTTGCGTATCATGGCGCTGTGGCGGCGGCGCTGGCCGATGCTTGCGCTCGGCGGGCTCATTGCGCTCGTCTCCGCCGCCGCCGGGGTCGCGCTGATGGCTGGCGCCGGCGGCCGGCTCGCCGGTGGCCTGATCGGCGCCGCCGGGATCGGCGTCGGCTTGGCGGGCGGGCTGCGCGCGCTGGGCGCGAGCCGCGTCATTCTGCGCTATGGCGAGCGTCTGGTGAGCCATGACGCGATGTTCCGCGCGTTGGGCGATCTTCGCGTCTGGTTCTTTCGCGGCCTTGCCCGCCGTGCCGCCGGCGGCCTCGGCTTTCGCCGCGCCGGTGATGTGCTGGCGCGCCTGGTCAACGATATTGAGGCGCTGGATGGGCTCTATCTTCGCTTCCTGATCCCGCTGGCGACGATTTTGGTGCTGCTGCCGGCGCTGATCATCGTTGCCGGACGCGAGAGCTGGCCGCTCGCGGCGGTGCTTGCGGTGTTGTTTTTGCTCGCGGCTGTCTTTCTGCCGTGGCGTGCGGCGCGCGGCACCTTGGCTGCTGGCCAGCGTCTTGGCCTGGCGACGGCAGGGTTGCGGATTGCCGTGCTCGATGCGGTGAGCGGCATTCGCGAGGTGCGCGCCGCTGGCGCCGAGGGCAGGATGCTCGCGCAAATAGAGGCGCGGAGTGGCGCGTTGTTCGCGGCCCAGCATGACGAGGCGCGCGGCCTCGCCCGCGCCGGGGCGGCGGCGATGCTGGTTGGGCAGGCGGCGGTGTTCGCGGTGTTGCTGGTGGTCGCGGCCATGCCGGCCGGGGCGGCGGCTGGGGTCGCGGGCGCGACCCTGGTGTTCCTCACCCTCGCCGCCTTCGAGGCGATTGCCGTTCTGCCTCGCGCCGGCGCTTTTGCGGGCAAGGTCGCGGCGGCGGCGGCGCGGGTGGTGGAGGCGGCCGAGGAGAAAGTGGCGATGGCAGAGCCGCCGCTGCGGCTCGTGCCGCGCGACCATACGCTGCGCTTTGAGGCGGTTTCGTTCCGCTGGCAGGCCGACCGTCGGCCAGTGTTCGATGGGCTCAGCCTCGACCTCCCGGCAGGCGCCCATGCCGCGCTGCTCGGTCCTTCTGGCGCCGGGAAATCGACCCTCGCCGCCCTCGCCCTCAAGGTTGTGCGACCCGATAGCGGGCGGATTCTGCTCGGCGATGCCGATTATGCCGGCGTGCCGGCCGCCGAGATCCGCCGCCGGATTGCTTGGCTCGGCCAGACGACGCATCTCTTCGACGATACCATTCGCGCTAATCTGCTGCTCGCCCGCCCTGACGCCGACGAGGCGGCGCTGTGGGCGGCGCTGGCGGCGGCGCGTATCGCCGATGCCGTCGCGGCTCTGCCGGAGCGGCTCGATACCTGGGTCGGCGAGGGCGGGGCGCGATTTTCCGGCGGCCAGGGGCGGCGCCTCGCGCTCGCCCGGGCGCTGCTCTCACCGGCGCCGATCCTGATCCTCGACGAGCCTTGCGCCGGGCTCGATGCCGCGACCGAACGGGATTTCCTTGCGACCCTCAACGAGGCGGCGGCGGGGCGGAGCGTGCTCCTCATCACTCACCGGCTGACCGGCGTCGAGCGGCTCGACCGCATCTGGCGCCTTACCGCCGGCAAAGCGATCGCTGCCGCCGGCTGAACTCAGAGGCAAAGTTTTTTGGTTCTTTTTTTCAAAAAAGAACATTTTTCTCGTTTTTTTATTTATTTCTCACCCCTCACCCCTCACCCCCACGTCGCCACGCGTGCAGCCGCGCGAGCCAGGCCAGCGCGCGGGGAGAGGCGTGGTTTTGCCGCCAGATTCCGGCGGCGGCGCGCAGCGCCTCGCTCCGCGTCGGGTAGGGCTGGATGGTCGCGAGGATTTTTCGGAGACCGAGGCGGTGGCGCAGCGCGAGCGTCGCCGGCGCCAGCATCTCGCCGGCGCCGTGGCCGACGATGGTCACGCCGAGCAGCCGGTCGCGCCCGGGCGGGGTTAGGATTTTCACGAACCCCTCGCTTTCGCCCTCGATCAGGGCGCGATCGAGTTCGGCGAGATCGTAGCGTGTCACCTCGTAGTTTATGCCTTTCTCCCGCGCCGCACGCTCATTGAGGCCGACGCGGGCGACCTCGGGGGTGGTGAAGGTGACGGCGGGCACCGCGGCATCTTGCGGGCGGAGCCGCCAGAGCCAGCCGAAAAGGCCGTTCAGCGCGGCGATGCCGCCCTGATGGCCGGCCATGTGGGTGAATTGCCACGGGCCGACGACATCGCCGCAGGCGAGGATGTGCGGATAATTGGTTTGCAGCCAGGGATTGGTCTCGACCGTGCCGCGTGCCGTGAGGCGAACGCCGATCTCTTCGAGACCGTAGTCGGCGACGCGCGGCTTGCGCCCAATCGCGATCAGCAGGCGGTCGAAGACGATCTCGCGCGGCCCGCCCTCGCCCCCGCCCTCGCTCTCGACCCGTAATGCGAAGCCGTCGCCCGCGCGCGTCACGGCCAGCGCACGGTGGCCGGTGAGCCGCGTGATCCCCTGGCGCGCCATGGCTTTGGCAAGCAGGGCCGAGACCTCGTCATCCTCGCGGCTCAGAAGGCTTGGCGCCTGTTCGACGAGGGTGACCGCGGCGCCGAGGCGGGCGAAGGCCTGCGCCAGCTCGCAGCCGATCGGGCCGCCGCCGAGGATGACGAGGCGGCGCGGCAGATCGGCGAGATCCCAAAGTGTTTCGGAGGTGACGAAGGGCGCTTCGGCGAGGCCGGGAAGCGGTGGGATCACCGGTGCGGCGCCGGCGGCGATGACGATCGCGCGGGTGGTCAGGATTTCCCCCCCGATCGCGACCCGCCAGGGGTCGAGCAGCCGTGCCTCACCCACTCGGACATCGACGCCGAGGCTCTCGTAGCGCGCGATCGAATCGTGCGGTGCGATGGCGGTGATGGCGGCCTCGATCCGGGCCTTGGCCGCGGCGAAATCGAGCCCGGCGGCGGCGGCGTGGATCAGTGCTTTCGAGGGGACGCAGCCGGAATTGAGGCAATCCCCGCCCATCCGTCCGCGTTCGATCAGGGTGACACGGGCGCGCAGCGCGGCGCCGAGATAGGCGGCGACGAGGCCGCCGGCGCCGGCGCCGATGACGATGAGATTGCGGTCGAACCGGCGCGGCCGCCGCGGCGCGTGCGGGTTCGCCGCCATCTCAGGCGCGTTTGCGTAGAGGCCTCGCCCGCGCCGGCGGCGCGACCGGTGGCGCGGTCACGGGGGCGAGAAGCGGGGCCAGAAACCGGCCGGTATGGCTCGCGGCATTGGCCGCAATCGCTTCCGGCGTGCCCTCGGCGACGATCCGCCCGCCGCCCTCGCCGCCTTCGGGGCCGAGATCGAGGAGCCAGTCGGCGGTTTTGATCACTTCGAGATTATGCTCGATCACCACCACGGTATTGCCCTGATCGACCAGGGTATGGAGCACGCCGAGGAGCTTACGCACATCCTCGAAATGAAGGCCGGTGGTCGGCTCGTCGAGAATATAAAGCGTGCGGCCGGTGGCGCGGCGGGCGAGTTCCTTGGCGAGCTTGATGCGCTGCGCCTCGCCGCCGGAAAGCGTCGTCGCGGGCTGGCCGAGCTTGATATAGCCGAGCCCGACCTCGCGCAGGATGGCGAGCCGGTCGCGGATGCGGGTTTGCGCCGAGAAGAACGGGAACGCCTCGTCCACCGTCATCTCCAGCACCTCGGCGATCGAGCGGTCGCGGAATTTCACCTCCAGCGTCTCGCGGTTGTAGCGCTTGCCCTTGCAGACATCGCAGGTGACGAAGACATCGGGGAGGAAATGCATCTCGATCTTGATCACGCCGTCGCCCTGGCAGGCCTCGCAGCGGCCGCCCTTGACGTTGAAGCTGAAACGGCCGGGCTTGTAGCCGCGGGCCCGCGCCTCGGGGAGTTCGGCGAACCAGTCGCGGATCGGCGCGAAGAGATCGGTATAGGTCGCGGGGTTGGAGCGCGGCGTGCGCCCGATCGGCGATTGGTCGATATCGATGATCTTGTCGAGATACTCGAGCCCCTCGATGCGCTCATGCGGTGCCGGGACCTCGGCCGCGCCCATCAGCCGCCGCGCTGCTGCCTTGTAGAGCGTGTCGATGATCAGCGTCGATTTGCCGCCGCCGGAGACGCCGGTGATGCAGGTGAAGACGCCGAGCGGGATGGCGGCGTCGATCGCTTTCAGGTTATTGCCGCGGGCGCCGATGATTTTGAGCTGTCTGCCGCGCGCGATCGGCCGCCGCTTCGCCGGCACCGCGATGCGGGCGCGGCCGGAGAGATAGGCGCCGGTGAGGCTTTCGGGGTGGGCCGCGACCTCGGCCGGCGTGCCTTCCGCAACCACCCGCCCGCCCTCGGTTCCCGCGCCGGGGCCCATGTCGATGAGATGGTCGGCGCTGCGGATCGCATCCTCGTCATGCTCGACGACGAGGACGGTGTTGCCGAGCTTTTGCAGCCGCCGCAGGGTCGCCAGCAGCCGGGCATTGTCGCGCTGATGGAGGCCGATCGAGGGCTCGTCGAGGACGTAGAGCACGCCGGTGAGCCCGGCGCCGATCTGGCTGGCGAGCCGGATGCGCTGGCTCTCGCCGCCCGAGAGGCTCGCCGAGCCGCGCGCGAGCGTCAGATAATCGAGCCCGACATCGACGAGAAAGCGCAGCCGCTCGCCGATTTCGCGCAAAATCCGCTCGGCGATGGCGCGTTTTTGCGGCGAAAGCTGGTTGGCGACGCCGGCGAACCAGTCATGGGCGGCGCGGATCGAAAGGTCGGAGGCCTCGGCGATGGTCTTGCCGGCGACTTTTACCGCCAGCGCCTCGGGCTTGAGGCGCGCGCCATGGCACGCCGCGCAGGGTTTTTCCGCTCGATAGCGCGATAACTCCTCACGCACCCAGACGCTGTCGGTCTCGCGCAGGCGCCGTTCGAGATTGCGGATCACGCCCTCGAACGGCTTGGTCACGGTGTAGGCGCGCACGCCGTCCTTATAGTCGATCGCGATCGGCGTCGTGCCGCTGCCGAACAGGATCACCTCGCGGAGCGCGGCTGGCAGATCGCACCAGGGCGTGCGCGGGCTCGCCTTGAAATGGCGGGCGAGGCTTTGGAGGGTCTGGGCGTAATAGGGGGTGTCGGCGCGGGCCCAGGGGGCAACGGCGCCATCCGCGAGAGAGACGCGCTCGTCAGGGACGACGAGGGCGGGGTCGAAGAAGCCTTCCACCCCGAGCCCGTCACAGGCCGGACAGGCGCCATGCGGGCTGTTGAAGCTGAACAGACGGGGCTCGATCTCCTCGATCGTGAAGCCGCTCACCGGGCAGGCGAAGCGGCTGGAAAACACCGTCCGCTCGCCGCTCGCCGCGTTCTCGGCATAGACGATGCCGTCCGAGAGGCCGAGCGCGGTCTCGAAACTATCGGCCAAGCGGGTCGCGATGTCGGGGCGGACGACGATGCGGTCCACAACCGCCTCGAGCGTGTGTTTGAGCTTGCGGTTCAGCGCCGGCACGGCATCGATCTCGTAAATCTTGCCATCGACCTTGACGCGGGTGAAGCCGCGGCGCTGCAATTCGGCGAGTTCCTTGCGGTATTCGCCCTTGCGGTCGCGGATCACCGGGGCGAGCAGGAGGAGCCGCGTGCCCTCGGCCAGCGCGAGCACCCGATCGACCATCTGGCTCACCGTCTGCGCCTCGATCGGGAGGCCGGTTGCCGGCGAATAGGGCGTGCCGGCGCGGGCCCAGAGGAGGCGCATATAGTCGTGGATTTCGGTGACCGTGCCCACCGTCGAGCGCGGGTTGTGGCTGGTGGTTTTCTGCTCGATCGAGATCGCCGGCGACAGCCCCTCGATGCTGTCGACATCGGGTTTGCCGGCGAGTTCGAGGAATTGCCGCGCATAGGATGAGAGACTCTCGACATAGCGGCGCTGGCCCTCGGCGTAGATGGTATCGAAGGCGAGCGAGGATTTCCCCGACCCCGAAAGCCCGGTGATCACGGTTAGGCTGTCGCGCGGGATGGCGACGTCGATATCGCGGAGATTATGCTCGCGCGCGCCACGCACGATGATGGAGCCAGGCATGCGGCAGGGTCCGGGAGGGTGTGTTGTGGGCGGAGGCCGAATGTCGGATATGGCAGCCCCCACCACCCTTGAAAAGGGGCGCGCTTGGAAAGGCGCGCCGGGCGGGGTAGAGTGCGCGCCCGACATTGACCGCGAGCTTGTCCGCGACGAGCTTGCCCCCAAGGAGTGAACCGTCGCCATGGCTGGCAGTGTGAACAAGGTGATTTTGATCGGCAATCTCGGCCGCGATCCGGAAGTGCGGAACACTCAGGACGGCACGAAGATCGTCAATTTCACGCTCGCGACCAGCGAGACATGGAACGATCGCGCCTCCGGCGAGCGCAAGGAGCGCACCGAGTGGCACCGGGTGGTGATTTTCAACGAACGCCTCGCCGATGTCGCCGAGCGCTATCTGCGCAAAGGGAGCAAGGTCTATGTCGAGGGCGCGTTGCAGACCCGCAAATGGACCGACCAAAGCGGCCAGGAAAAATACACCACCGAAGTGGTGCTGACCCGTTTCCGCGGCGAACTCACCATGCTCGATGGCCGCGCCGCCGAGGGCGGCGAGGGTCGCGGCACGCCAGCGCCGGCGCGGGCTGAAAAGGCGAGCACGGGCGGCCGCCCGGCGACCGCCTGGGAGCCGCCGGCCGGCGACCTCGACGACGAGATCCCGTTCTGATCCCGACATGAGCGAAACACCGCCAAGCCCGCCCGAGCCGCCCGAGGGCGGTCCGAGTTTCGGCGTGCAGCCGGTCACCATCGAGGAGGAGATGCGCCGCTCCTACCTCGATTACGCGATGTCGGTGATCGTCAGCCGCGCGCTCCCCGATGTTCGCGATGGGTTGAAGCCGGTGCATCGGCGCATTCTTTACGCCATGCAGGAAGCCGGCTGGACGCCGGATAAGCCCTATCGCAAATCGTCGCGCGTCGTCGGCGATGTCATGGGCAAATACCATCCGCATGGCGACGCCGCGATCTATGACGCCATGGTGCGCATGGCGCAGGGTTTTTCGATGCGGGTGCCGCTGATCGATGGCCAAGGCAATTTCGGCTCGATCGACGGCGATCCGCCGGCGGCGATGCGGTATACCGAGGCGCGGCTGGCCCGCGTCGCGATGGCGCTGCTCGACGACATCGATAAGGATACCGTCGATTTTCAGCCCAATTACGACGAGAGCGAGCGCGAGCCGCGGGTTCTGCCGGCGTCCTTCCCCAATCTCCTGGTCAATGGCGCGAGCGGCATCGCAGTCGGCATGGCGACCAATATCCCGCCGCATAATCCCGGCGAGATCATCGATGCGACGCTGGCGCTGATCAATGATCCCGATCTCTCGCTCGCCGCGTTGACGGCGATCGTGCCGGGGCCGGATTTTCCGACCGGCGGCCTGATCCTCGGCCGCGCCGGCATCCAGAGCGCGTTTGCGACCGGGCGCGGCAGCCTGGTCTTGCGCGCGCGCACCGAAATCGAGCAGATCCGCCGCGACCGCGAGGCGATCGTGGTGCGCGAGATCCCCTATCAGGTCAACAAAACGACGCTGCTCGAACGCATCGCCGAGATGGTGCGCGGCAAGCAGATCGAGGGCATCTCCGATCTCCGCGACGAGAGCGACCGCGACGGCATGCGCATCGTCATCGAGTTGAAGCGCGAGGCGACGGCGGAGGTGGTGCTGAACCAGCTCTTTCGCCACACCCAGCTTCAGACCAGCTTCGGCGTCAACATGCTTGCCCTCGATGGCGGCCGGCCGCGCCAGATGGGGCTCAAAGACGCTCTGGTCGCCTTCATCGCCTTCCGCGAGGAGGTCATTCTCCGCCGCGCCCGCTTCGAACTCGCCGCCGCGCGTGACCGCGCCCATCACCTCGCCGGGCTCGCGATCGCCGTCCAGAATATCGACCTCGTGATCCGCCTGATCCGCCAGAGCCCGGATGTGGCGGCGGCACGGGCGGCGCTGATGGGGATCGACTGGCCGGCCGAGGACATCGCGCCGCTGCTTGCGCTGATCGATGACGCCGGCAACGCTGTCATCGGCGGCCTGGTGCGGCTCACCGAGACGCAAGCGCGCGGTATCCTCGAACTCCGCCTGCAGCGCTTGACCGGGCTTGAGCGCGACAAGATCCACGCCGATCTCGTCGAAACCGCGAAACGCATCGGCGAATTGCTCGCGATCATCGCCTCCCATCCGCGGCGGATGGAGGTGATGGCCGAGGAATTGCGCGCGATCCGCGCCCGTATCGCCTCGCCGCGCCTTACCCAGATCGCCGACGGCATTGCCGACCAGGATGACGAGAGCCTGATCGAGCCGCGCCAGATGGTGGTCACCATCACTCGCGACGGGTTCATCAAATCGACCCCGCTCGAGACCTTCCGCGCCCAGAATCGCGGCGGCCGCGGCCGCACCGCGGCGTCGACGCGGGGCGATGACGTCATCACCCGCAGCTTCAACGCCCATACCCATCAATGGGTGCTGTTTTTCTCCTCCGGCGGCAAGGCGTTCCGCGAGAAGGTCTGGCGCCTGCCCGAAGGCGGGCCGACCGGCAAGGGCCGCGCTTTGGTCAATTTTCTCCCCGAACTCGGCGCCGATCAGGTGACGGCGGTGCTGCCGCTGCCGCAGGACGAGAGCCTCTGGGACGGTCTGCATCTGGTGTTCGCGACCGCGTCGGGCTCGGTGCGGCGCAACCGGCTCTCGGATTTTCGTAATATGCGCGCCGCCGGCCTGATCGCCATGAAGCTGGACGAGGGTGACCGGCTGATCGGGGTTGCTACCTGCCGCGAGGGCGATGACGTGTTCCTCGCGACCCGGCGCGGCCGCTGCTTGCGCTTCACCATCACCGAGGAGAGCTTGCGCGTCTTTGCCGGGCGCGACAGCGCTGGGGTGCGCGGCATCCGGCTCGGCCGCGAGGACGAGGTGATCAGCCTCTCGGTGTTGCGCCATGTCGAGGCGAGCATCGAGGAACGCGCCGCCTATCTCCGGCTGGCGGGTGCCCGCCGGCGCGGCAATGGCGGCGAGCATGGCGCCGCGGAACTCGATCCCGGCGAGAACGAGGCCGCCGCGGAGGACGGAACCGGGGACGAACCCGCGGCCGAGGGGCCGGTCGCCGAGGTGGCGCTGGCGCCGGAACGCTTCGCCGCGCTGGAAGCGGCGGAGGAATTGCTGTTGACGGTGACCGAGGCGGGGTTCGGCAAGCGCTCCTCGGCCTATGAATATCGCGTCGCCGGGCGCGGCGGGCAGGGGATCGCCAATATCACGCTTGGGGCGCGTAACGGCCATGCGGTTGCCGCGAGTTTTCCGGTGCGTCCCGGCGATGACGTCATGCTGGTCACCGATGGCGGCCGGCTGATCCGTCTGCCCGCCGATCAGGTGCGCATCACTGGCCGCGCCGCGATGGGGGTGATGCTGGTGCGGCTCGGCGAGGGAGAGCGGGTGATGAGCGTGTTTCCGGTGCTCGAGGAAGACGGCGAGGAGGCGGAGACGAAGCCGCGGATCGGCGATGAGTGAGGCGGCGAATAGGTCTCGGATCGGCGTCTATCCCGGCACCTTCGACCCGATCACCAATGGCCATCTCGATATTATCGCGCGCGCCGCGCGGATCCTGCCGCGTCTCGTCATCGGCGTTGCGATCAATGCCGGCAAGGGGCCGTTGTTTCCGCTCGAGGAGCGGGTCGCATTGGTGCGCGCCGAAACCGAGCGCGTGGCGCAGACGAGCGGCACCGAGATCGCGGTGGCCGCGTTCGACACGCTGCTCGTCGAGTTTGCCCGCTCGGTTGGCGCAACCGTGATCCTGCGCGGGCTGCGCGCGGTGTCGGATTTCGATTATGAGTTCCAGATGGCGGGGATGAATTACCGGCTCGCGCCCGATATCGAGACGGTGTTCCTGATGGCGAGCGAGCGGCATCAATTCATCTCGTCGCGTTTCGTCAAGGAGATCGCGCTGCTCGGGGGCGACATCGCGAGTTTTGTGCCTACGCTGACGAGAGAGCGCGTGCTGGCGCGGCTCGGCGGCGGGGCGGCGTGACCATCAAGAAGGAAAACCGAGGATGATTCATCGTCGGACATGGCTTTTCGCAACCATAACCCTGATTTTTGGAGGCATGATGCAAGAGAGCGAGGCGGCCATCCCGCCGGCGACACCGGAGAACGAGGTCTATCTCGATCTCAAGGACGGGCGGGTGGTGATCCTGCTGCGCCCTGACCTTGCCCCCAAGCATGTCGAGCGGGTGAAGACCCTCTGCAAGCAGGGGTTTTATGACGGCACCCCGTTCCACCGGGTGATCGAGGGGTTCATGGCCCAGGGCGGCGATCCCACCGGCACCGGCACCGGCGGGTCGAAACTGCCGAATATTCCCGCCGAATTTACCAACAAGGCGCATTTCTTGCGCGGCACCGTGGGCGCCGCGCGCGCCGCCGATCCCGACAGCGCCAATAGCCAGTTCTTCATCATGTTCGCCCCGGCGCCCGGCCTCGATGGCCAGTACACGATCTGGGGCCAAGTAATCAAAGGGATGGAGTTCGTCGATCACATCAAGCGCGGCGATGGCCCCAATGGCATCGTCAAGGATCCCGACCGCATCGTGCGGATGCGCCTTGCGACCGACGTCAAGGATTGACGTGCGGCGCCCTTTATCGTTGAAGGGGCGCGCGAGCCCGTAGCTCAGCCGGTAGAGCACGAGACTTTTAATCTTGGGGCCGTGGGTTCGAATCCCACCGGGCTCACCACAAAATCAAAGAGTTACGCTAGGTTCACTGGAATATATCGAAAAATTGTCCGCAAGGTGTCCGCAAAATCGAAGGCGCCGGCGTCCATAAAACGCCCGGCAAAGAGATCGCCCGGACCATGGGCTGATCCGGGCGTTCCTTGGGGCGGTTTTTTGCTTGGCGGTGCGGCTCCATCGGTCGCCTCGCTGCTCGGCTTGGCGGCGGGTCTTACCC